>JAGQSP010000350.1:1009-2090 GCA_020439485.1 Acidimicrobiales bacterium
TGATGCCGATCTTCTTGTGGTCGACCGTGAAGAGCCACGACTTCCAGCCGTGGGTCGCCGTGGGGCGGGCGAACACGCCGAGGGGCTTGGACACCGTGGCGGCGCCGCTGCCGAGCTCGAGCGGGGGATGATCTTCGACGAGTGCCATGAGCAGTCCTTCTGATCCTTCTCCGGCCGGCCTACTTGAGGGTCAC
This sequence comes from Acidimicrobiales bacterium, assembly GCA_020439485.1. Classification (GTDB taxonomy): domain Bacteria; phylum Actinomycetota; class Acidimicrobiia; order Acidimicrobiales; family Poriferisodalaceae; genus JAAETH01. Next base: position 1,204 of record JAGQSP010000350.1, read on the forward strand.
CAGGTAGGCGACGAGCTGATCGATCTGGGTCTCCGAGAGCTGCAGGTTGGGCATGCCCTGGTTGTTCTCGGGGTTCATCGGCTTGACGGACTCCGGATCGCGGAGCCAGTCCTTGAGGTTGGAGCGATCCGGGACGCCGTCGGGGACGGCGGTGACCGACTCGGCGGCCTTGCCCTGGTACAGCGGCAGCAGCGAGCCGGCGAACGTCTGACGCATCATCAGGTGTGTCAGGTTCGGGGCGTTCTTGGACGTGAGCGTGCTGTCGACCGTCTGGCCGTACTCGGGGTCGGGCAACTTGGAGTACTTGAATGGCGGCGATGACTCCGGTGTCAGCCCGTCGACCTGGTGGCAGCGGGCGCACTGCGAGACGAACAGCTCCTGGCCGGCGATCGCCTTGGGGTCGGTCGGCTGGTCCGGGACCGATGTCATGGCGTCGACCCACTTGTCGAACTCGGCCGGCGGCAGGGCCTTGAGCTCCATGCGCATCACGCCGTGGGACAGGCCGCAGTACTCGGTGCACTGGCCCTGGTAGATGCCGGGCTTGTCGGCGGTCATGATCAGCGTGTGGGTCCGTCCGGGAACCGCGTCGAGCTTGCCGTTGATGGCCGGGATCCAGAACGAGTGGATGACGTCGTTGGACTGGAGCTTCATCTTGACGTCGCGTCCGACCGGCACCACGACCTGGGTGGCGGTGATGATGTCGACCGTGCCGTCGTTGTTGGTGTCGTAGCGGTACTCCCACCACCACTGCTGGCCGATGACGCGGACCTCGATCGGGTTCTCGGACTTCTCGATCTCGAGCACGGTCTTGACGTTGAAGACGGCAAGGATGGCCAGCACGAGCGCCGGGACCAGGGTCCAGCCGATCTCCAGCGTGGTGTTGCCGT
>JAGQSP010000351.1 GCA_020439485.1 Acidimicrobiales bacterium
TCCACCAGGTCGACCACCGGCTTGGCAAACACCACGGGCTCGAAGCGGGCCAAGGTCGTCGTAGAGATCAGCACACCCTCGGCCACAGCGAGCTCGTCGAGCCTGAACATCAGTTCGGCCTCGGCGGCCGCCAAAACCGCCTCGTCGGTGTTGCGAAGATCTACCGTCAACGACGCAGTCGCCGGCACCACGTTGACCAGGTTGGGGTGCAGCTCGATACGCCCGGTCGTGGCCACCTGGTCGCCGCCATAGCGCAGTGCCAGTTCGCGAACGAACACCATGATCTCGGCCGCAACATACGCGGGGTCGCGGCGCAGTCTCATCGGCGTCGTGCCGGCGTGGTTGGACTGGCCAGTGATGTTGACCTCGGTCCACGAGATGCCCTGAACCGACTCGACCGCGCCGATGGTGACGCCCTCTTCCTCCAGCACCGGGCCCTGCTCGACATGCATCTCGACAAATGCGTGAGGCGCCATCCCCGGGATCGGAGAGCCGCCCATGTAGCCGATGCGATCTAGCTCGGCCCCTACGAAGGTGCCGTCGATGCCTTCGGTGCTGAGAGCCTCCTCCAGAGCCATGCCGCCGACGTACACCAGGCTTCCCATCATGTCCGGGGCGAACCTGGCGCCTTCCTCGTTCGAAAAGAACGCGACCGCCAACGGCCGTTCGAGCTGGGCGCCCGAGTCGATCACGGCCTCGATCACCTCGAGGCCCGCGAGAACTCCGAGATTGCCGTCGAAACGACCACCTGTAGCAACGGTGTCGATGTGGCTGCCCATCATCACCGGGGCCGCGTCGAAGCCGGGCTGTACGGCGACGACGTTTCCAATGCCGTCGACCGAGACCTCGAGCCCCAGATCTCGCATCCACGAGACGACCAGGTCGCGGCCCGCCTTGTCTTCATCGGTGAACGCCAGCCGGGCGTTGCCGCCACCTTCGATGGGCGAGATCTGATGCAGTGCTTCGATGCGAGCCATGAGCCGGTCGATCGAGATGAGGATCGGTTGTGTCATGGCAGGCAGATCAGGCGTCGGCCACGTCGAAGCCCTCGGCTCCGTCGACCAGACCTTCGTCGCTCCACGGGAAGTTGATCCACTTGTCCGTGCGCTTCCAGACATATTCGCACTTCACCAGCGAGTGCGACTTCTCGTACAACACCGCGCTGCGAACCTCTCCGGTGTTGTCGAGGCAATGGTCGCGCACCAACTTGAGGGTGTGCCCGGTGTCGGCCACGTCGTCGGCGATCAACACCTTGCTGTCGGCCAGATCGACGAAGTCGACATATGGCGGCAACATCATCGGCACATCCATGCGTTCGTCGACACCCGTGTAGTACTCGACGTTCATCACATAGATGTTCTTGACGCCCAACGCGTATCCGAGCGAGGCGGCGGTGAACAGCCCACCACGAGCGATGGCGAGAATGATCTCGGGCCGATAACCGCTGTCGGCAATCGACTGCGCCAACGATCGCACGGCCGGGCCATACGTGGCCCATTCGAGAATCTCACGGCCTTCGGTAGGTTCACCCACGAATCAAGCTCCATCGTCTAGTCCCGGGTTCGCGAATCTAGCTGTTTTATTGGTGCTAGTTCGCGCCCTTCGGGCGCTCATACGCACATCGATCTGCGC
>JAGQSP010000352.1 GCA_020439485.1 Acidimicrobiales bacterium
TACCAGCGCTCGGGCAACTCGCCGATGCCCTGGCCGACAAGGCCGTCGAGTTCGGTGCGATCGTCAAACCGGGCCGAACTCACCTGATGGATGCCACGCCTGTGATGCTGGGCGACGAGTTCGGCGGCTACGCCGCCCAGATCCGCGAGTCGATCGAGCGCATCACCTCAGCCCAAACCCGTCTGGTGCGCCTGCCGCTTGGCGGAACCGCAACCGGCAACGGTCTCAACACTCCCCCAGGGCATGCAGCCAGGGTTCGCGAGCTCTTGACGGAACGCACGGGGGTTCGGTGGCAGCCCCCGCTGCACCACTTTGCAGTCCAGGGCGGCCAGGATGCCCTCGTCGAGGCCTCGGCGCAGCTTCGCGGCGCGGCTTTGGCGATGTTCAAGATCGCCAACGACATCAGACTGATGGCCAGCGGCCCCCGCACCGGGTTGGGCGAGCTGATGCTCACCGAGCTGCAGCCCGGCTCGTCGATAATGCCGGGCAAGACCAATCCGGTCATATGCGAGGTGGTCATACAGGTGTGCGCGCAGGTGGTGGGCAACGACACGGCCATCGCATTCGCAGGGTCGCGCGGCGAGCTGGAATTGAACGTGTACCTGCCCGTGATGGCTCGAAACCTGCTCGAGTCGGTGGATCTTCTGGCCGGGTCGTGCACCTCGCTTGCCAAAAAGACCATCGTCGGATTGCGGGCCGACAGCGAACGTTGCAGGAGGTTGGCCGAGTTGTCGCCCGCCGTTGCCACGGCCCTCAATCTCGAGATCGGCTACGACCGAGCCGCTTCGGTGGTGAAGAGCTCGCTGGCGTCCGGACGTTCACTGGTCGACGAGGTCGTCGAAACCGGTCTGATGTCGCGCGAGCGGGCCGCAGAGCTTCTGTCGGTGGAAGCTATGGCGCGAGGCACCCAGGACCACCTGACCGCACAGCACCGCGACGCCTAGACGCGTCCCACCCGCTGATCTGCGATCTCGGTGATCGCCGCCGCCTCGGCGCCGGGCAGACCCAACGCCATCAACACGTGCGAGATCACCGCTCGGCGATGGTTCGGATCGTCGCCGGTTTCGGCGATGCGCCTGGATGCCATCAGCAGCGAGCCCACCACAAGGTCGACGGCGGCATCGACCGAAGCCAGCGATAGCCGTCCGGCCTCGGCTCCCGAGCGCAGGTCTTCTACCAAGAAGCGCAGCGGCCCCTTGTCCAGCGACGCATCACGCAGCACATCGAGCCTGGACATCGCGCCGAACACCTCGGGGGCCGTGCGGGCTTGCACCAGGGCCAGCATCGACAGGGTGGCGAAGCGCACCACCGGCTCATCGTCGGCGTAGGCCTCGGCCCCGGCGGCCGTGAAACGTTCGGCGATGTCGACTGCCAAAGCGCTCACGAGCACCTCGCGATCGGCGAAGTAGTTGTAGAAGGTGCCGTTGGACACCCCGGCATGCTCGGCGACCTCTGAGATCGTGAACGCCTCGCCCCGCTTGGCTGCAACCGCCATCGCCGCATCGAGCAACTGGCGCCTCGTGCGCGCCTTCTTCTTGTGCCCCCGCGTGGGGTTTTGGGTCGACTGGCTCATCGACACGATGGTCACTCAATTTGACAATGATGTCAATATTGGGAAGACTCCCAGTCTGACTCCGAGGGGGATATCCATGTCCGACGACAACACATCCAGGCCGCGGCTGACGCTGGGCCACGCAACGGTGGCGGTCCAAGACGTCGACCGCATGGTCGCCTTCTACTGCGACGTCTTGGGATTTCACGTCACCAATCGGGGCGCCCCAATGCCTGGCGCACCCGACATGGCGTTCTTGAGCCAGGACCCCACCGCTCATCACCAGATCGTCCTGGTGGGTGGCTCTGAATCATCACAACACCAGTTCGTACTGGCCGACCATCTCGCCTTCCGCGTCGAGACGCTCGACGATCTGCGCTCGATCGCCACCCGCCTGGCCGATGCCGGCGTCGACAACACAATCCCCATCTCCCACGGCAACGCCTGGTCGGTCTACTTCAACGACCCCGAGGGCAACGGCCTCGAGTGCTTCGTCGACACGCCCTTTCACGTCGCCCAGCCCTATGGCGAAAGCCTCGACCTCGGTCAATCGAACGAGGCGATCGAGCTGTGGACCCGCGACCAGCTGCAGGACCAACCCGAGTTCCAACCCTTCGACCGGTGGAAGGCCGACTTCGCCGCCAAGCTTTCAGACGCCGGCCAGGGCTGACCGATGGACCTTGGAATATCGGGCCGACGGGCCATCGTCTGTGCGTCGAGCCGAGGGCTGGGCTACGCGTGTGCCGAATCGCTGGCCCGCGAGGGTGTGAACGTCATCATCAACGGCCGCGATGCCCAGCAACTCGAGGCCGCCGCCAAGACCCTTGCCGACACGGGGGCCATAGTCGAGTACGTGGTGGGAGACATCA
>JAGQSP010000353.1 GCA_020439485.1 Acidimicrobiales bacterium
CTGGAGGTCCACGGCACTGCCGACGGTCAGGTTCTGGGCCGGCACGTCGGCGACGACAGGTGCCTGGTTGTCGCCGCCTCCACCGTCGTTGGTCACGGTGAACTGCGAGGTCGCCGAGCCAGTGTTTCCGATGCCGTCGGTGGCGATGACGGTCAGCTCGTAGTCGTTGGGCTCGAGCAATCCGGCCTCCAACAACCATGTTGCGGTCGGCGAACCAAGACCCACGGTGGCGACGTTCAACTGGTTTGGCGTCGCTGCCAGGGTGCCGTCGTCTTGCAGATAGCGCCCGTCGGCCGACCGCACCTCGGCGACGATCGATGCGACCGCGCCGTTGTCGGAAACCGATCCGCTGCCGACCACCGGCTGGCCGTTCGGAAGCTGTCCCGTGGGCTGGTCGATTGTCACGACCGGGTCTACCTGCCCGTCGTTGCTGACGGTTAGCTGGCGCGTTTCGGCCGTGGTGTTTCCCGCTCCGTCGGTCGCTTCGACGACCAGTGTGTATGAACCGACCGGAACCGTTGTGACCTCGCCGCGGAAGGTCAGCTGGGGTGTGCCTGCGCCACCGATGGCCAACGGCAACTCGACCCGCTGAGCCCCGAGGTTTCCGTCGGCGTCAACCCACTGACCGTCTGCGGCCTGCAGTGTGGCGACCACTGTGGCTACCGCCGCGTTGTCGGTTGCGGTGCCTTCGATGGTCAACGATTCCTCGGCCAGGATCTGCGCGGGCGGCTGGTCGACGACCAGGGCCGGTCGGCCGTCGCGAGGCACGCCGAGGGTGAGGTTGGGAGAGCCGTAGCCTGCCGACGCACCGCCCTGGTTGCCCGGATATCGCAGCGTTGTCGAGCTGACCCACGCCGACCGAATGATTCGCATCCCCGCGGTGGGCGTGACGGTGGCGTCGGGGTTGTAGAACCCTTCTCCGTCGGACATGCGGACGAATCCGACGACGTATTCGACCCCTGGCTGAAGGTCTACCGGCGTGGCCAGCTCGCTGCCGAACCATCCGTCGACAACCGGAGCGTCGGCAGGTACGTCTACCGATGCCACCAGCTGCTGGTTGTCTCGTCGCCAAACGCCAACCTGGGCCGCACGCGGATTGTCGTTGATGCCGTTGTGGTTGGCGTCGAAGATCGACAGACCCAGCAGGCTTCGCGCCTCGTCCAGAGTGAACGTGTAGCCCAGCACGTAGTTGTTGTCGGTGCGGAAGGTGCCGCCGGTTTGGCTCAGCAGAGCGTTCGAGTCGTCGAACGCCACCGGTCCGACGTTGAACGTTGCGGTGGCGCTGCTGGTGTTGCCGGTGACGTCGGTGACCAGAGCAGTGGCCGTGTACCTACCGGGGGGAGCGACTATCTCGGCCGACCGTGCAGCCGCACTGACCTCGCCGGCTCCGTCGAGCTCGACGTCGACTGGGGTGCGAGTAGCGACGAGGTCACCGTTGGACGTCAGCCACCGGCCGTCTTCGTGTTGGGCGGTCAGCTCGATCGACGCGACACCCAGGTTGTCTCCGGCTGTGGCTGTCAGGCGCAGCGCCTCGTCGTCGAGGTTCCACGTCTGGGGGCCGGTGATGGCGACGGTGGGGGTGGTGTCGACCGGCACGCGCAGCAACATGTTGGGCATGCCGTAGCCCGTGGTGCCGCCGGTCATCTGGGCCGGGTAGACAATGCCGTTGGCGCCGGTCTGGTAGGCCCGTCGGGTCACCAGCACGCCGTCGATGGGTGCGGGGGTCACGTCGAAGTTGACGAAGCCTTCGCCGTCGACGAAGCGTTCGAAACCGATCACGTACTCGACGCCTGCCTCGAGGGTGACTATTCCGTCGACGTTGGCGTAGAACCAGCCGTCGCGGCGCACCGTGTCTGGGGCGACCTCGACCTGGGCCATCAACTGGCGGTTCGAAACCCTCCAGATGGCGACGCTGGCAGGACGTGGATTGTCCAGGATCTCGTTCGAGTTCGCATCGCGGATGCCCAGAGCGGAAACCTCGCGTGGTTGGTCGAGCGTGAATGCATAGCCCAGGGTGTACGAGCCGTCGTTGCGCAGGGTTCCGCCGGTTTGGCCGGCCAATGCGGCGTCGAGGGCGAACGGTGGCCTGTCGGCTACCTCGATGGTTGCGCTGGCAGACACCGAGTTGCCAGACGCATCGCTGACGGTGACATCGACGGTGTAGACGTCGGGTGGCATGAACCCGCCGAGGTCGACCTCCCAGCGGACCCGGGGCTTACCCAGAGCCCGGCCGACTATCGACACCGGGTAGTCCGTCTGCTGGTCGACGATGGTGCCGCCGTCGGCGACCCAACGACCGTCGCTGGTGCGTACCTGGGCGACGATCTGGTCGACCACCGAATCGTCCTCGGCGACACCGCTCACCACGGCTCGGGTCTCGAGGCCGACAAGCCCGTCGGACTCGATGGTGGTGACCGGTGGGTTCTGTTCGAATCCGGTCTGGGTGAATGCCAGCGTGGTGGCCGTTGGCGACTGGTTGAAGAAGTGATCGACGGCGACCGCCGAAGCGACGTAGCTGCCGGCCGGGCTGGCGATCTGCACCTCGAACCCGCCGAACTGATCGGCGAAGACGGTGCGTTCGAACTCTGCCTGACCCAGAGAACCGTCGGCTTGGACCCAGCGGCCGTCGGCGGATTGGATCTTCAGCAAGAAGTGCGACACGCCGACGTCGTCGGTTGCCGTACCGCTGATGGTCGCGGGGCTGTTTACCTGGGCCCCAGCTGCCGGCGCCGTGAACTGAACTGGCGACGGTGCGGTGTTGTCTTCGGCGTCGGGGCCGAGGTCGAAGAACGCAAGCGAACCGACTCGGCGGTCGTTCACCCGGTTGCCGTCGAAGCCGGTCAACAAACCGCGGGTGGTGATGGTGAACTCGCGATGCCCGACCCAGGCGTCGCTGCCCGGGTTCCAGGCCAGTGGGGTGCCGTCCGTCAACGAGAGGGCGGCTATCTGCGTGCGCCAGGCGCCCCCGGCTCTACCCGATCCGGTGCACACGTTGAACCCCATCTTGGGGCTCATGACATCGGTTGGGCCGGGGCCCGTGTCGACCTTGCAGAAGTGCCCGCCCACGTACACGGCGGCATCGGACACGCCTATGGCAAAGGTGGAGTCGCGCATGTAGTGGCGCCAGCGGTAGCTCTGGCGGCCGTCGGTAGCGTCGACCAGGTACACATAGTCGGCGCTGGTGGCCTTGCCTGCCGACACGCCGATGACCGAACCATCGGGCGACACGGACACGTCGGTGATGTATCCGACGCCACCTGCGTATCCGGTCGACTCGTGCGACGTCAGAGCAGGTGCGTTCGGGTCGGAGATGTCTATTACGGCCGTGGGTGCTGCGACGGTGAGGCCGTTTCCACTGATGTTGCCGAAGCGTCCACCGAAGACCAGTCGGTTGCCGTCTGGGGTGGTGCCGATGTCCATGACCCGGCCCCATCCTTCGTTGTTCGTGACGAAGTCGAACTGGGTGCGGACGTCACCGGTCGTGGCGTCCAACTCGGCGATGGTCTCGACGTCGGCTCCACCGATTGTGGTGAAATCGCCGCCCACGAACAACCGATCGCCCAGGCGGTGGATGGCGGTGATCTTGCCGTTGGCGCCGATGGACACGAAGTCTGTGCTGACCGAACAGTCGGCCAGGTCTATGAGAGCGACCTTGTTTCGGGTGCGCTCGATGCCATCAGAGCCGGTGACCTTGCGGAACTTGCCGCCCACGTACACCTGCGTTGGGCTTGCGCCGGGTTCGAACGAGCGGATCTCGCGATCGAACTGGAACTGTCCGGCGCACACCATCTGCTTGGTGTCGATGTCGAACGCTGCGAAGTAGTTCTGCTGCAGTGTCGTGCCATCTTGCAGCTCGATCTGGGTGAAGCTGCCGCCGGCCACGATGTAGTTGCCGACCTGATCGGCGGCGTACACGACCGAACCACCGTTGTTGTTGGTGGTGCGGCTGCCGAGGATTCTCGGGAAGCCGGTTTCAGGCATCTCGGGAACCAACTGGCCATGTGGCAGCAGCACGGCGGCATCGGCGCCGCGCTCGTCGACCTTGCTGACGAACACCGCCATGAACCCGGCCAGCGCGGTGATGGCAAGGGTCATGAATAGCGCTCGGGTGGGATGAAGTTTCGCGAACAAGTGGCATTCCTAGGAACGGTTGCCAGCTCCCATCGGCGTTCTTCGTTTCCAATTGAGCCAGAAGCGATATGGTCAGACCCAGAGGTGGTGAGAGGGTCTGCTCGGCCGAGATGTGTGTTGCCGGGTAGTTCCCAGCTCGATGGAGAGACTCACGAGATTGCCCGGGACCGAGCTGGTCGTCGTCAGCGAAGGCTGGCGCGTGCCCGGCCTCAGCGCTGCCGGCCGTTTGGCGTTTGATCCGGCGACCAGCGAGGTGGTGGTGGTCGAGTTCGTCGACGACGCCGCAGACTTCACCGAAGCCGAGCTGAGGGTTGCGGCGGTGGTGGCCGACTTCGCCAGTCGACGATCCGAGATCGCCCGCTCGCTGGAACCGACGCTCATCGGTGCTGTCAACGACGATGGCCGTCTGCTCGACGGCTGGTCGGCGCCGCTTGGTTCGATCCGAGGTGAGGTTTGGTGGCCCGGCGGCAAGCTGGTCGTTCCCAAACCAGCTCCTCCGGTCGGGCCCCAGAACGACGCCGATTCCACCTTCGTGGCCAGGCTTCGCCTGGCTCAGTCCAGATGGCGGTCAGAGGTGTTGGGTGTGCCGGCAGGGTTGGGTCCGCAGCGTGCGGCCGGGCGTGAGCTTGGCAGCATGCTGACGCCCACCGACGCTGCGATGGGACGCAACTTCTTGACCCGCTCGGCGTGGGAGGTCGCCCAGGCTCGCATCGAGTCGGGGCCAGGCGTCGAGCCGTTTCGCTGCCGTGCAAATCTGCTGTCTTCGCAGCCGATGTCGTTCAACCTGTTCGGTCCACTGGTCGGTCATCTTGGTGTTGCCAGGCAGCTCCTTTGTCCGCTGCTGCCCGGCGACGTCGAAGAGGTCACCTTGATACGCATCGAGTACGCCCCATCGCCAGCCGAGGAATATCTGGACGACCTGACCTCGTTCGACGTGTTCATCGAATACGTCGACGGCGATGGCGAGCGGGCCTTTGTTGGTGTCGAGACCAAGCTGACCGAGCCGTTTTCCCCGAAGGCCTACGACTCTGACCGATATCGCGAGCTGACCGACGCACCCGGGTCTCCGTGGGTGTCATCGAAGTCGGCGTTGGCCGACCCGGCATGGAACCAGCTGTGGCGCGACCACCTGCTGGTCGAGGCGACGCGCACGCATCGCGATGTCCCGCACGGC
>JAGQSP010000354.1 GCA_020439485.1 Acidimicrobiales bacterium
GGCTCTCGACGAAAAGCACCCGACAGTCGCCGGGTTGGAAGTGTGCCAGCGAGGCGATGTCTCGGTTCAGCTGGTCGCCGAGGATCCAGACGGTCTTGTCGGGTCCGCCGGTGTCAACCACCCTGTTCGATGCGGGCCTTCAGGCGGGCGAGGTTGCGTTTCCAGATCGCCTTCAGCACCGGGCGGGCGGCGAACGCCCCGACCGGGCCACCCATGAAGATGGGGAACTTCAGGTCTTCTTCCCAGCGAAACTCGGTTTGGTTGGGGCCAACCGGGGTCAAGGTGAACACGCCAGAGCCCTCGACCAGCCCGACATGGCGTACGCCCATGCGCCGCTCGTCGACCCATTCGGTGATCTCCATCACGTCTGTCAGCTTGAACGGGCCGACCTTGGTGTCGCATTCGAACTTCGTGCCCACGCCCTCGATGTGGTCGGTGAGGAAGCGGATCTCTTCGGCGTCTTGCATCCAGGCCGTATGCGATTGGATGTCGCGCACGTCGGCCCAGATGTCTTCGGCCGACCTGTTGATCATGGTGCGGACCACGACTGCGTGGTCGCCGATGTCGTCTACGGGGGTGGTGACGGTCTTGTCGTCCATGGCTGATGCAACGCCGCCGATGCGCGGATTATGCCCTCAGCTGGCCACGTAGATCATCGCCGCCGCAACGGCGACCCGGGCTGTCCAGCCGAGGGTCCGGATCCAGTTGGTGCGGACGAGACGTTCTGCAGTGGCGGGGCAGAAGCCCTTCTCGAGGCGGTTGTGTGCCGGCACCTGCAAGAACACGGTGCTGGCGTGGATGACCGCCAACAGCGCCAGACCTGCCAGCACCAGGCCCCAGCCCAACGACTCGCGTTCGCCCGCAGCGATCAACAGTGCGGTGATTCCCTCGATGGCCATGAAAGGGCCGACGACCCAAGTCGTCAGCGACATGTGGCGTTGCTCGTATGGGGCGAACCGTTCTTCGCCCACCAATGCGAACAGGGGATAGTGAACGACCTGGACGAACCAGATGAGCCCGGCCATCGCGGCCGTCGCCACCAGGTGGATTGTCAGCAGCAGAGCCGTTTCGTCGGTCACGTGAGGCCACCGTATCGGCGCCGACATTGCAAGCGGTTGCGGACCCGTTTCGGTTCGTTGACGTTTCGTGACCCCACCGGCGGCCCGATCGTGTAGAGTTCTCAACTCGGTGCTCACGCATCTACGGGCTGTGGCGCAGTTTGGTTAGCGCACTGGTCTGGGGGACCAGGGGTCGGAGGTTCAAATCCTCTCAGCCCGACCATTTCGATCGGACCGGCGGCTGCCACGTCTTCGCTTCGGACGGAGATGGGTGTCGAGCCCGTCAGCGAGACGGTGAACTCAATCCGGTGTGGGGCGCGGGTCTTGGTAGGAGCTACTGTTGATCGCCTCGCGGATGGATTCCTCACGCATCTTGATAGGTGTACTAGCCCTTGGCTCGATGGGCGTCGCGATGGCCTTCGACTTCCTGACCCATCCCCCCGCAACGTGGATCTCGTTGGATGGGCTGATACAGAGCGTGGTGGTGGCCACTCTGGTCGGGTTGGCTTGTTGGGTAATCCTCAGAAGTTTGCTCCGCAACATCGTTCTTGAGGGCAATCGGCTGCTGGTTCGGACGATGTTCAGAACTCACCGTCTTGAGGCGCATGAGGTTTCCTCGATCGAATGCGGAAGGAAGGTCATGCTGCGCGCCCCGGAGGTCAGGGTGCTGACGACTTCTGGA
>JAGQSP010000355.1 GCA_020439485.1 Acidimicrobiales bacterium
TCGGGCAGAGGTGCCACTTGCCAACAGCGAAGGTGGCGTAGCCGGCGTCGCCCAGCAGCTCTGCCATGGTGGCCGCGTTGTGGCTGATGCGGCCACGCATGTGTGGGAATCCGGTGTCGAAGTTCGAGATCGCCCTCATCCCCACGGTGTGGTGATTGCGACCTGTCAGCAGGGCGGCGCGTGTGGGCGAACACAGGGCGGTGGTGTGGAAGTTGGTGTATCGCAGGCCACCTGCGGCCAGGCGATCGATGTTGGGGGTGTCGATGGTCGAGCCGAAACAGCCGAAATGCGAGAAGCCGGCGTCGTCGAACAAGATCACGACGACGTTGGGCTTGCCCTCGAGGTCAGGGGCCTCGGGCCACCACGGTTGGGAGTCTTCGCGCAGCCGTCCTATGACCCCACCGAAGTCTTCGGCGCCCGGCATCGGGTTGGTGTCCTGGTGTCCAGAGTCGCTCATGGGCCGACCATAACCAGCCGCCCACTTCGGTCTTCAATCGAGCCTCGGCTACGCTGTTCGCTGTAGTGATCACTACAGAAACACGCCAACTCTGGAAGGACTTGGGATGGGGGCTAGGACAGGCGCGCAATACCTGGAAGGGCTGGCCGACCGAGGTCGCGAGATCTGGGTCGAGGGCGAACGCGTCGACGATGTGGCGGCCCACCCCAAGCTCAGCGGCGCAGCCCGGTCGCTGGCCGCCTACTTCGACAGGCAGAACGATCACGCCGACCTGTGCTTGGTGCACGACCCCGACCTCGACGAGCCGGTCAGCGTCAGCCACATGGTGCCCAGGTCGAAGGAAGACCTGTTCGTACGTCACCGCGGGCTGGTGAAGCTGACCGAGGGTTCCATGGGAATCATGGGGCGCACGCCCGACTACATGAACATGAAGTTCTCGGCGTTTTGTGCCGCACCGTGGGTGTGGGCCGGCGAAGACAACCGCAACGAACGGGGCGCCGCCAACATCGTCGATCTGCGGCGCCGACTGGCCGGCGACGACATCGCGTTGACCCACACGATCATCCAACCCAACAACGACAAGCGCACCGACGCCAAGATCCTCGACAACAAGGTGACGGTGCGAAAGGTCGGCGAGACACCCGACGGCATCATCGTTCGTGGTGCCAGGGTGTTGGCGACTCTGGCACCGTTCGCAGACGAGCAGGCTGTGTACCCCGCACTGCCGCTGCCTCCCGGGGCCGACGACTACGCCGTGTCGTTCGTCATTCCGCTGGACACGCCGGGGCTCAAGTTCTGGTGCCGCGACAGCTTCTCGGCGCCCTGGTCGCAGCGCCACGACAAGCCGATCTCGGCTCGCTACGACGAACAGGACGCGTTCTGCGTTTTCGACGATGTGCTGGTGCCGTGGGATCGGGTGCTGATCGACGGAGACGTCGACATCTACAACTCGATTCGCCAGACCCAGTACGCAATCCACATGACCACCCAGTCGACGATTCGCGCTCTCACCAAGCTCGAGTTCGCCTATGGGCTGGCCACACGCATGGCCGAGATCATCGGTGACCAATCGCCTGCGACCAACGACATGTTGGGCGAGATCGCCTGCTACGTGCAGACGACCCGCAATGCCGTCGAGCTATCGATCGAGCAGGGTTGGGAGCGCGAGCGCGACGGCATGTGGTTTCCCAATGGGCGCTGCCTCGACCCCATGCGTGCCCTTCTGGCCACCTGGATGCCCCGCGTTCAAGAGATCATGACCCTGATAGGCAGCCACAATCTGTTGACCACACCCAGTGCGTCGCAGTTCGATAACCCGGGCGATCGCCCCCTTATCGACGAGACCCTGTTCGGCGCCAACGATGTGGCCGCCGACGAACGGTCGGCAGTGTTCCGCCTGGCCTGGGATTTCATCGGATCTGGCCTCGCCGGCCGCGGGTTCCTGTACGAGCGCTTCTATCTGACCTCGGCGACGCGCAACCGTCAGACGTTGCACCTGGCGCTGTCAGATCGCCAACGGCCGGCCGCCCTGGTCGACGAGATGCTTGCGCTGGCGCGAAGCTGAGCTGGTGAATTCCGACGAACAGTCCGAAACCGCCCCTGTCAGGCTGGACCCGCCCGCAGAGCTGTCCATGGCGTTGGGCGAGGCCATGTTCACCCAGAGGGCCATCCGCAGATTCGACCCGCAGCGACCCATCTCAGATCAACAGCTGAGGCTGGTGCTGGACGCGGCCACCAAGGCTCCGACGGGTGCCAACATCCAGCCGGTGCGGCCGCTGGTGATACGCGACCGCGAACTGATCAGACGATTCGGTGCGCTGTATCACGAGGCGTGGTGGGCAAAACGTGCCGACGCCTACGGGTGGGAGCCCGATCAAGAGCTGCCCGTCGACTCGCCCTATGTGATGCCGGCTCTGCTGGCCTCCGAGATGGTCGACGCGCCGGTTGTGGTGTTGTTCTGGTCGACGGGTGCCCCCGGCAACTCTGTGTTCCCGGCAGTGCAGAACATGATGCTGGCGGCCAGGGCCCTGGGCATCGGCTCGGTTCTGACCACGCTGCATCCGTCGGTGATGAGCCGGGTGCACGAGATGTTCGATGTGCCTGCCGATGTCAGGTTCCACTGCTGTGTGCCGCTGGGCTACCCGAGGGGAGCCTTTGGCACCACTCAGCGTTTGCCCAGCAGTGTCACCACCAACTGGAACCGGTGGGGCCAGAGCCCGCCCTGGTAGCGGCACACCCCTTGGTGTGGGGTCACGGGAACACCACCGTTTTGTCGGCGACGCGCATGATGCGGTCTTCGGCCCAGGCCTTGACCGCCCGCGACAACACCAGGCGCTCGATGTCTTGGCCCAGCTCGACCAGCTGACCGGCGGTATGGGTGTGGTTCACCCTTGCCACCTCTTGCTCGATGATGGGGCCCTCGTCGAGGTCGGCAGTGACGAAGTGGGCGGTGGCTCCGACCAGCTTGACCCCTCGAGCGTGGGCCTGGTGATAGGGCTTGGCGCCCTTGAACCCGGGCAGGAACGAGTGGTGGATGTTGATGGCTCGTCCGTCGAGAAACGCACACAGATCGTCGGAGAGAATCTGCATATAGCGCGCCAGCACCACCAGGTCGATGCGGTGGGCCTCGACCAGTTCGCGAATCTGGGCCTCTTGGGTCGGCTTCGTGTCGTTGGTGACCGGCAGGTGCACGAACTCGATGCCATAGCGGTCGACAGCGGGGCGGCAGTCGGGGTGGTTGGACACCACCAGCGGGATGTCTACGTCGAGCATCCCGGCACGCCAGCGATACAGCAGATCGACGAGGCAGTGGTCGAACTTGGACACCATGATGAGCACGCGCGGACGCTGGGCCCGCGGCCTGACCCGCAGCTGGGCTCCGTCGCCGGCAATGTCGCCGATGCGCCGATCGACGGCGGCGTGAATGGCTGCGGAGTCGTCTCCGGGCGTCGCGACGATGGTGCGCATGCAGAACGTGTTGGTGTCTGGGTCGGTGAATTGGGCGTTCTCGACGATGTTGCCGTGGACGTCGAGCAGCCCGCCGGTCACGGCATGCACCAGGCCCGGCTTGTCGTCGCAGATGAGGGTGAGGATGTGGTCGGTCATGGGTACGGGCGAGGGTAGTTGGCTCTAGCCGCCAGCAGCCGCGGGGGAGTACTGGGTCTGCGATTTAGTGGCACCCGAGGGCAGCGGGTTGGTCCATCGGTCGACGAGCCGGTTGGTGTGTCGCTGGACCAACATCCACTCGCCCGGCGCCTCGCCCACCTTCAATCGACAACCCATCTGGTGCAGACGCTGGTGATGGAACGGGCAGAGCAGGGCCAGGTTGGCCAGATCCGTGAGGCCACCGTCCTCCCACTCGATGAGGTGATGTGCGTCGCACCCTGCGGCCGAGCGGCCGCAGCCGTCCCAAATGCAGAATCCATCGCGGATCGCCAGAGCGAGCCGCTGGACCTCATTGGCATGGCGGCTGCTGCGTCCGAGATCGAGCCGATGGGTTTCGCAATCGACCATCCAGACGAACAGCTCGGCCTTGTTGGCCAGCAGCTCGAACCACCGAGCGACCGGAACCGGATCGCCGCCCGTCGTGCGTGCACCAGACGAATCGAGCACCAGGTGAGCTGCAGACTTCTTCGACTTACCCGGGTTGAGGAGCAGGTCGGCGAAGGCATCGGCCCGGCGCTGACCCGGACTTCGAGAATCGTTGTCGTGCATGCCGTAACGCTTGCGGCGCGCCCCTGGCGCCGACTGTGATTTGTCGTTCCGATGCCATTGGCTGCGGTTGGCGGCCTCGAGTTTGTCGGCTATCTGGCTGCCGGTGACCGGGTCGGTCTTCAGGTAGAACCAGTAGCACCCGTCGTCGTCGATGCCCCAGCCGGCGACTCGCAGGCGGCGCTGTCGTTCGTGGCGGGCCTCTGGCTCCAGCTCGTCGTGTTCGCGCTGGGCCCGGCGGATCAGCTGCCTTGTCGTATCGGCCGAACCGCAGGCGATTGCCTCGTCGAGCAGCCGAGCGACAACGGCCTCGGGCAGATCGCACTGGGTCAGCAGGTCGGCCTGTTCGATGTTGATCAGCCCCGCGTCGAGGGCGGCAGCGACGAACGGGAACCTGGACAGCAGCGCTGCACGCTTCTGGGTCTCGATGCGTTCGCGGGTTGAAGGCTCGGGCGCTGGCGGCTCGCTGTCGGCATCCGGCTTGCTGTCGGCATCGGGCTTGGTGTCGGGCTCGGTTGCAGGCGCGGGCGGCTCGCTGTCGGCATCTGGCTCGGGTTCGGGGTCGGAGAGGTCGGGCCCCTGGTGTTGGCGCAGACGTTCGACGACGCGAGTGAGTGTGGCCTCGTAGCCACCGAGCCTGGCCCGCGCCCTGCGGCACGCGCCGAGCCTCTGCTCGACCTCGCTCAACTGGAGCAACTCGAGGTCGCTCTCGGCCAGCACGTGGACTCCGACGAGTCTGGCCCCAGCCGCCTGTGCGTTTGTTCTCTCCACCACATCCGGCATTGTATCGAACATATGTTCGACCAACAACACCAGCTCAGGGTTCGTCGGGGATTTCTGGCTCGGGGTGGCGATCGATGGGTGTCCAGCGCAGGTCGGCGCCACCCTCGTTGACCGGCGCTGTGCCGCGCAGCCGAAGCCGTGCCAGCGCCACCAAACTCAGCGACGACACCCCGACGACGATCCAGGTCAGGTCTTCGCCGACCTCGCCATACAGGGCGGCCGCCGGGAACGAAGACAGGCCGGCACTCAAGACCTCGACGGCGCCCATGAGCCCCAGGGCGGCTGCCTGGCGAACCTCGGGGACCGAGCGCGACACGGCGATCTGGGCCGCCACGAACCCGAAGCCCTCGGCGAAACCGGCAACCGCCATGACCGCGGCCGGGCCGAACACCCCGGGGACGAATCCGTAGAACATCGTCGACACGGCCACCACGCTGATGCCGACCGTCGCCACCAGCGGTGGGCCAACTCGATCTGCGGTGCGACCAGCCATCGGGCTGACTATCGCTATGGGCGCCGCCAGCACCGTGAAGGCGATGCCGGTCTGGAAGGTCGTTCCGCCCCGGTCGCTGAACATCAGTGGGATGACGGACTCGAAGGCTCCGATGGTCAGGAAGTAGCTGGCGACGAACAGCAGAGCGCCCTGGAGGCGCCTGATCTTCAGCAGGTCGAACGATGATCGGCGCTGCTGGGTGTCGATGGCCCCGCGGTCGGCCGGGAGTCGCAGCGCCATCGGCGCCAGCCCTGCCACAGCCAGGCCGAACACCAGGAAGGGCAGTCTCAAGCCCCCGATCTCGGCCAGAGCCGCAGCCGCGATGGGGCCGACCATGAAGCCGACGATCTCGCCGACGACCAGCCGCCCCAGGTTCTCGCCGACCCGCTCGGGGTCGAGAACCGTCGCAGCCCGTCGGATGCCCGGAATCGCTATGCCTCCGCCGAACCCCAGTGCGGCGCGGGCCACCATCCACCAGCCGAGCTGGTCGACGAACACCATCGTCAACAGCGCCGCGGCAGTGATCGCCAACCCGACTGTTGCCATGGTTCTGGCATGGCCACGATCGGCGTGGTGGGCGAAGCCGACCTGGGCGCAGAACGAGGCGAGAAACCCCGCGGCAACGACGATTCCGACCCCGCCCTCCGAGAACCCGAGCTGGTCGCGCAGCTCGCCCATGACCGTGACGATGCCCGCGATGGACGCCGAGACCAGCCCGAAGATGATCTGGTAGGGCAGCAGTTCTCGGGCCGGCGACCGGTATGGCTGATCGGCCGGTGTCATCGACCGCCTATCCGTTGGATCAGGTGAGACGTGATCCGGTCGATGAAGTCCGAGACCGGTGGTGACAGCCGGGCTCCGGAGCGGGTGATGAGCGCAAACGTGTCGTGCAGTGGGGGGTCGAACGGCACGGCGCTCAGCCGGCTGTCCAGCGAAGAAACGAGCACCGACGGCGCGTAGGTGTCTCCGAGACCCCGGGCGGCGAGGGCCAGGGCGGTCTCGGCCGCGTCGACCTCGATTCGTGGTTCGATGCGAAGGCCGGCGGTCTGGGCCCTGGTGCTCAGCTGGGTTCTGGTCGGGTCTGCATTGCCCGAAGACGCCTCGTACAGAATGAACGCGCGCTCAGCCACGTCATCGATGGTGGCGGGCCTGGTGGTGTGAGCTGGCTCGGCCGAGACGTAGAACACCTCGCTGGTGGCGATGGGCGTCACCGTCAGGCCGACCTCGTTGATGGGTAGGGCCACCACCGCTGCATCGAGGTTGCCCGAGCGCACGGCCTGCGCGGTGGCCGAGCTGTTTCGGGCCTCTATGCGCAGGTTCGCCCCAGGGTGATCTTCGAAGAATCGGGCGATGAGCTCTTCGATGCCATATTGGTGCGGCCACCCGAAGGTGCCGAACGCAACCCTGGCCTGGTCCGGGTCGGACGAGGACGAGATGGCGGCTGCAGCGAGTTTGGACGAATCGATGACCCTGCGGGCGTGGGCCTCGAATTCGATGGCTGCAAGGGTTGGGCGCACTCCGCGTGCCTGGCGGATGAAAAGCTCTTGCCCGACCGCGCGCTCGAGCCGTTGTATCTGTTCGGCGACGGCGGGCTGAGAAACCCCCAGAGCCTCGGCTGCCGAGGTGAACGAACCCCTCTCGAAGGCCGCCAGGAAGTATTCGAGCTGGGACAACGTGAAGTTGATCGGCTGGAGATTCAAGGGATAACCAAACCCTGTATAACTTCGAAGAAACACAACCTAGCACGATGCATAGGTTGGGAATAATCTTCCGGAATGGTCAGGGTTGCGGTTGTCACCGGCGCGGCGCGGGGTCTGGGGCGAGCATGCACAGAGCGCTTTTGCCGCGATGGCATTGCGGTGTTGATGGTCGACAACGACACCGACGCCCTGGCCGCTGCCGTCGCCGAAATCGAAGCGATCGGCGGCACTGCGCGATCGGTAGCGGCCGACATCACGAGCCGCTCGGCTTGTGCAGAGGTCATCGGCGCCGCCGTCGCCGGGTGGGGCCGGGTGGACCTGTTGGTGAACTCGGCCGGTGTCTACCCCCGCAAGCCGGTGCTCGACATCGGGGCCGACGATTGGCGCTTTGTCTTTGACGTCAACGTGCTGGGCACCTACTTCATGATGATCGAGGCGATCGCCGTCATGCGCGGGCAGGGTTCGGGACACATCGTCAACGTGTCGTCGATCGACGCATTCAAAGCCCATCCAGACAACGCCCACTATGCAGCGACGAAGGCGGCGGTTGTCAGCCTCACCCGATCGTTGGCGCTCGAGGTGGCCCCGATGGGCATCGTCGTGAACTCGGTGGCGCCCGGGCCTATGGCCACCGAGGCCGCCAAACAAACCGACTGGTACGAGCCGATGGTCGCCGGCCTCCCGACCCGCAAACCGATCGAGCCCGGTGAGGTCGCAGACCTGGTTGCGTACCTCGGCAGCGATGCCAACGTCAGCATCGTCGGCGAGAACGTCGTCATCAGCGGGGCGGGGGTGATCGTGTGAGTGTCGAACTGAGTACGGTCGAGAACGGGGCCCATCCATGACAGAGCTGCAGGCCGAATACGACGTGGTCATAGTGGGCGGTGCGGTCATGGGCAGTTCGGTCGCCCATTTCCTGACCTCGAACCCAGACTTCGACGGGTCGGTGTTGGTCGTCGAACGCGACCCCAGCTATCAGCGTTCGTCCACCACCCTGTCCGGAAGCGCCATCAGGCATCAGTTCTCCAACGAGATCAACGTCAAGATCAGCCAGTTCGGAAGCGAGTTCATCAAGTCGTTCGCCGATCACTGTTCGGTCGATGGTGAGGCACCCGACTTGTCGTTCCACGAGAACGGGTATCTGTTCCTCATCGACGAGGAGCGCAAGGACACCTTGGTCGCCAACTGGAACACCCAGACCTCCCTGGGCTCGGATATCTCGCTGCTGACGCCAGAGCGCATCGCCCAACGCTGGCCGTGGATCAACACCGATGGAATCGCGGCGGGCTCGCTGGGCGAGACCGGCGAGGGCTGGTTCGACAGCTACGGCCTGATGCAGGGATTCAGGCAAAAGGCCCGTTCGAACGGCGCCGTCTACGCAACCGACGAGGTCGTGGGCCTGGTCCGCGATCACGACAGGATCGATGCCGTGCGGTTGGCGTCGGGCGCCACGGTTCGGTGCCGAACCCTGGTGAACGCCGCCGGTCCAAGGGCCAGGCTGGTTTGTGCCATGGCCGGGCTCGACGTGCCCGTGGTGCCCCGCAAGCGATACATGTTCGTGTTCGACTCCCGCACCCGCCTGCCCGACCCGGCTCCGGCGGTGATCGACCCCACGGGTCTGTTCGTCAGACCAGAGGGCCAGTTCTACCTGTGCACCCTGGAACCCCAGCCAGACCCCGACGCCGACTTCGACGACTTCACCGTGTGGCGAGACCAGTTCGAAGAGATCATCTGGCCTCTGCTCGCGCAGCGAATTCCGGCCTTCGAAGCGGTGAAGGTGGTCAACTCGTGGTGTGGTCACTATGCCTTCAACACCCTCGACCACAACGCCGTGGTAGGCCCCCACACCGAGGTCGAGAACTTCTTGTTCTGCAACGGGTTCAGCGGCCACGGGCTTCAGCAGAGCCCGGCGGTGGGGCGAGCCATATCGGAGCTGATCACCTACGGCCGTTATGAGACCCTCGACCTCGCCCCGCTGGGGTATCGACGCATCGAAACGGGTACCCCGTTCCTCGAGACCCTGGTGATCTGATGCCGGTGGTCGAGCCCCGAAGCGGCGGCCGCATCCTGGTCGACGCATTGGTCGCCAACCACGTCGATCGGGTCTTCTGCGTGCCTGGCGAGAGCTACCTCGACGCGCTCGACGCGCTGTACGACACGCCGAGCATCGACGTCTGCGTCGCCCGCAACGAGGGTGGTGCTGCCTACATGGCAGACGCCCACGGCAAGCTGACCGGCCGCCCCGGTATCTGTTTCGTCACCCGCGGGCCCGGCGCCGCCAACGCCAGCGGTGGGTTGCACATGGCTCGCCAGGACTCGACTCCGCTGATCATGTTCGTCGGCCAGGTCGCGCGCGGACACCTCGGTCGCGAGGCGTTTCAGGAGATCGACTATCGCCAGATGTTCGGTCAGGTGACCAAGTGGGTGGCCCAGATAGACGATCCGTCGCGGATACCCGAGTTGGTCAACAGGGCCTTCGCAACCGCCACCTCGGGCCGCCCGGGCCCGGTGGTGCTGGCGGTGCCTGAGGACATGCTGGCCGACACGGCTGCGGTCGCCGACCTTCCCGCGTGGCAGCCGGTGGCCACCCACCCTGCTGCAGGCGACGTGGTACGCGCTGTCGAGGCCCTGTCTTCGTCGGCCAGGCCGCTGGTAGTGGTGGGCGGCAAGCCGTGGGGCGAACAGGCTCGGCTCGACCTGGAGAGGTTCGCTAGCGCTTGGGACGTGCCGGTGGCTACCTCGTTTCGGTGCCAGGACTACATCGACAACGACCATCCCAGCTATGCGGGCGACCTGGGCATAGCCATCAGCCCGGCGCTGACCCAGCGGGTGAAGGACGCCGATCTGTTGCTGGTGGTCGGTGCTCGCCTGGGCGAGTTCACCACGCGCGGCTATTCGCTTGTCGACATTCCCAGGCCCAG
>JAGQSP010000356.1 GCA_020439485.1 Acidimicrobiales bacterium
TTGTACATCGACACCAGCTTGCCGCCGGCCAGGGTGATCGGATGCAGCACACAGTTGCACCCGGTCACGTGGAACAGCGGCACAGGCAACAACACGCTCGGAGTGGGAGCGCTGGCGGGATCTGGAACCTCCATCCCAGACATCTGCTTTGCCAGGGCCGCCGCAGTGGGCATCACGGCCATGTTCATCAGGTTCGCGACCGTTCCGCGGTGGGTCAGCTGCGCCCCCTTTGGGAACCCGGTGGTGCCAGACGTGTAGAAGATGCAGGCGTCGTCGTCGGGGTCGATGTGGGCCTCGGGCAACGCGGCGGGCGCCGTGGCGGGGTCGACGATGTCGTTCCAGTGCGCGGCGCCGTCGGGCAGCTCGGCTGCCTGATCGACACGCACAACGATCAGGTCGAGCTGATGTTCGGAGCGCAAGGTGCTGAGGTGTGGCTCGACATTGTGAAGCCGTTCACGGTCGCAGATCAGCACCTTCGGCGACGCGTCGCGCAGCCCGTACTCCATCTCGGGGCCCGTCCACCAGGCGTTCATGCCGACTATGGCAGCGCCCAACGACGTGATCGCCCAGTAGGACATGATCCACTCGGGATAGTTCCGCATCGACACCGCCACCCGGTCGCCGCGCTTGATGCCGTAGGTGTCGGCAAGAGCGTGGGCCAGCGACCTAACCCGTGCGTGGGTGTCGGCGTAGCTGTAGCGCTCGTCGTTGTAGACGATGTACTCGGCGTCGCCGTGGGCGGCCGACATCTCCCAAACAAAGCGCATGTTGGGTGGCGCCGCGGCGTAGGCCCGCAGCGGTATGCCTCGCACCTCGGTGGTTGTGATTGCGAAGGGTCCCTCGGCGGTGAGCTGTTGGATGGCGGCGGCGAAGTTGTCGGTCACGGAGGGGTTTGTATCGTCCCTGGAACCGCCGCGCAACCTGTTGGGGCTGTCTCACTGCTGGCGGTGTGAACCGACCGATATGATCGGCCGGGCCATGCTGATAGTGATCTCGCCCGCCAAGAAGCTCGACTATGAAACGCCGGTGCCGGCCAAGCGCCACACCATGCCGACCATGCTTGACCGATCGGCCGAGCTGGTCGATGTGATGGTCACCAAGACGCCCAACGATCTGGCCGAGCTGATGCACCTGTCGCCGGCGCTGGCCGACCTCAACGCCGAGCGTTTCCAGGATTGGGATCCAGACTTCGGGCCCAACAACGCCAGGCAGGCGATCTTTGCTTTCAACGGCGACGTCTATCAGGGCCTCGATGCGGCAACGTTCGATACACGCGACCTCACCGCAGCTCAGAAGCGCCTCCGGATCTTGTCGGGCTTGTACGGCGTTTTGCGTCCGCTCGACCTGATGCGTCCCTACCGCCTCGAGATGGGTACCAGGCTCGCCACGGCGCGCGGCAAGGACCTCTATGAGTTCTGGGGCGACGACATCACCGACAGGCTCAACGCCGACCTTGCCAACAACAACTTCAAGGTGTTGGTCAACCTGGCCTCGAACGAGTATTTCGGTTCGGTGCGCACCGACCGGCTCGATGCACGTGTCGTGTCGCCCCGGTTCCTCGACGAAAAAGACGGTCAGTTCAAGGTGATGGCCTTCTTCGCCAAGCGGGCCAGGGGCGCCATGACCGGCTGGCTCATCCGTGAGCGGATCAAGTCACCCAAGGCTCTGACCGAATTCGACGGGCTCGGATATCACTACGACCCGGCTCGCTCGACGCCAGACGAGCCGGTGTTCGTGCGACCCGAGGCCGCCCGCTGACGGCGCAATGAACCAGCACGGCGCCAACATGCCGGCCGCCGAGGTCGAGCTGTCTGTCGACCTGGTGAGGCGAATGGTCGCCGCCCAGTTCCCGCAGTACGCCGATCTCGAGGTGGTGGAGGTCGCAAACGGCTGGGACAACGTCGTCTATCGCCTAGGGGACGATCTGGGCCTGCGGGTCCCCCGGCGACAGATGGGTGCAGACCTGATCGAGAACGAGGTGGCGCTGTTGCCACTGGTCGCCCCCGATCTGCCCCTTCCCGTGCCTGCGGCGCTGCATGTGGGAGAGCCCCAGTTCGGTTATCCGTGGCGCTGGACGATATGCCCGTGGTTCGAGGGGCGTCACATGGGCCTGCAACCTCCGGCCGACGCCCAGGGCGCGGCACGAGATCTGGCCGCCTTCCTGGCGGCGCTACACCGCCCGTTCCCGGCGGCGCCGGCGAACCCCTTCGGGCGCGGCGCCCCGCTGTCCGAGCGCGACGAGCTGACTCGCCAGCGCATCGAGCTGACGGTGCCTGAGGCTCAGCGCAGGCAGGCGCTCGATCTGTGGCAGCTGTGCCTGGCGGCCCCGGTTTGGGACGGGCCACCGATGCTGCTGCACGGCGACATGCACGTGATGAACCTGGTGGTCGACTACCAGCGTCTGGTTGCGGTGATCGACTTCGGCGATATCTGTGGGGGCGACCCAGCTTGCGACATGGCCGTGGCGTGGATGTTTCCCGATGCCGAGTGCACATCGCAGTTCAGGGCCGCTTTGGCCCGTGCCGGCGGGGCCGCCGACGATGCGACCTGGCGGCGGGCGTTGGGCTGGGCCCTCGGATTCGCCGTCACTTACCTGGCCAACTCGGCCGATCACCCCGAGCTGAATCAAATCGGGCGACACACGCTCGAGCGGGCCCTACTGTGGTCTGCGTGAAGATCTGAGCCACCCCGACCCACCGCCGCGCCTGGCGCAGGCGGCTTGCTGGATGTCCGACCCTGCCCGCATTGCTGCGGCAAGCTCGATGGGACCGCTCGTGTCTGCCCAACTTCACCTATCCAATCTTTCGTTTTCTCATGGGCCCCAAACCATCTTGTCCGGTGTGAACCTGACAGTGGCCCCGGCCGACCGTGTGGGCGTTGTCGGCCCCAACGGGTCTGGAAAGTCGACGCTGCTGCGGCTGATGGCTGGCGACCTCGACCCCGACATGGGGAAGGTCAGAGCTTCGGGCGCGGTGGTCTTGTTACCCCAGGTCATCGACTGGGGCCTCGATCTTGCAGCCATCGACTGGTTGCTAGAGCGCACAGGGGTGGCGGCGACCCAGCGACGTTTCGAGGCTGCGGCCACAGCGCTCGCCGACGGCGAGGCCGATGCCGCTGACCGCTACGACCAGGCCTTGGCTGCGTTGGTCGCAGCCGATCCATCGGGCTTCGAGGCTCGGGCGCGGGCTGTGGCCGAGGACCTGTCGCTTGGTGCGGTGTCGTTGGGCCAGAGCGTCGGGTCGTTGTCGGGGGGTCAACGAACCCGTCTGAAGCTCGCAGCGATACAGCTGAGCGCGGCCGACGTTCTGCTGCTGGACGAGCCCACGAACGATCTCGACCATCAGGGTCTGGCACAGCTCGAGCAGGCCCTGTCGTCGCGCCAGGGCCCCACCGTGGTGGTGTCGCACGATCGCTCGTTCGTCGAGGGGTTCGTCAACGTCGTAGTGGAACTGGACGACCACACCCACGAGCTGACCCGCTTCGATGGTGGATATCGGGCATGGATCGACGAGAGGGCGGCGGCCCGGCGCAGGGCCGAGTCTGACTTCCAGGAATGGACCCAGCAACGCGCCGAGCTGAAACAGCGTGCAGCACGACAGCGCCAATGGTCTCGACATGGCGAGGCCTCTGTCAGGAAGGGCGACGAACCAGATCGAAACATCCGCATGGCTCGTATCGAAAGGGCTCAGAAGCTGGGCAGTCGAGCTGCAACGACCGGGCGTGCCCTGGAGCGCCACGATCGCAGTCGGGTAGCCAAGCCATGGGATCGATGGGAGCTGAGGCTCGAGTTTGCCGAAGCCGGTCGCTCGGGTGACGTTGTTGCCGAACTGGCAGCGGCCGTCGTCGAGCGCGGCGCGTTTCGTATGGGGCCGCTGGAGCTCACTTTGCACGAGGGCGACCGGGTGCTGGTGCAGGGTCCCAACGGTGGCGGAAAGTCGTCGCTTGTAGGAGCACTGTTCGGCACCGTCGGCCTGTCAAGCGGAGTGTCGCGGCTGGGCCGCTCTACCAAGCTGGGAACAATGACCCAAGACCGCCGCATGTTTGGTTCTGGACCGCTGGTCGACTCGTTCGTTGCGCATACCGGCATGCCGATCGCCGAGGCGCGCAGCCAGCTGGCCAAGCTGGGCATCGACTCCGCGCGCTCCGAGCGCGACCCGGCAACGCTGTCGCCCGGTGAGGTCACCAGGGCGACCCTGGGATGTTTCGCTGCGGTGGGGGTCAACACCTTGGTGCTCGACGAGCCCACGAACCATCTGGACTTGGAGGCAATCGAGCAGCTCGAGGCAGCCCTCGGTCGCTTTGGAGGCACGGTCGTTCTGATCACCCACGACCGCCACCTTGCGAGCGCGTTCGAGGCGACTCGAACCTGGAACGTCAAGGATGGCGTGGTCACCGAGTGTGTTTAGACCGCTCAGCCTGACTGTGTGGTTTGGTTCGGTGGTTTCCCCGCCGGCCGTTGTTTTCGTGGTGGTGGTTTGGTCCACTCGCTGATGACGGTGCCGTGGGCGTCTTGGAGTTGCCAATCGTCTGGTGTGGGGCCCATGACCAGCCGCGTGTTCATGGCGTGCAAGCGGTCGTGGTGGTGTGGGCATAGCAACGCGAGGTTTGCCAGGTTGGTGGGGCCGCCGTGTTCGCGGTGGTGTAGGTGGTGTGCTTCGCAGCGTGTGGCTTCGGTGTTGCAGTGTTTCCATCTGCATGTGCCGTCGCGGATGGCTAGGGCGAGTTTTTGTGTTGGTGTGGCGTATTGGACGTCGTAGGCCAGGTCCAGCAGGCGCCTGTCTGCCTGCTGAAACCAAGCATTGATCTGCGCCCGGCACAACAACCCCCGAGCGATGGATGCCGGTATTTGGGTTCCGTCGAGGGTGTAGGCCAGCCCGTCGGGTTTGTCGAGTTGGTCGATGTCGACGATCAGGTTCACACAACCCCTCGCCCGTTCCCTGACGCCCGCGGTTGGGTCGCCATCGTCGGCTGCCGGGAGGAGGCCGTCTGTGAGCATGCTTGCGATCACGTCAGCGCCGCGCTGTTGGTGGCTGCGCCGTTGTCTGGGGTCTGTGATGGTGCGCATGTCGTGGTGGAACGCGGCGCGCTCGCGGCGGTCGTATTCGGCTTTCAACGCAGCACCTGTGACCGGGTCCAATGTGGCGTTGAACCAGATCATGTCTTCGTTGTCGATGCCACACGACCCTCGCCTGCGCCTGCGTTGACGGGCCAGGCGCTCTTCGGGATCGTCGCGGGTTTGTTCGCGTTCGGCGTCGCGGACCGCCGCTTTGGTTTCGTCCGCCGACTGGCCCTTCGCGTCTGCGAGCAGGCGGGCTTTGATGTCGTCGGGTAGGTCGGTGTTGGTCAGGTGGTCGGCTTGTTCAGAGTTGATGTCTCCGGCTTCCAACG
>JAGQSP010000357.1 GCA_020439485.1 Acidimicrobiales bacterium
GACATCGAGCCATCCGCGGCGTTCGGCCGCGGCCACGTCGACCTCGAGCTCGCCAGGAGCCAGCCCATTCTCTTGTGCTGCGATGTCGCAGAACTGCTGGACCGTGACCTTCCACATCCGCACGATGGCTCGGCCCGTGCCCGGAGCCGGGTCGACGAAGGCCACTCCCCCACCCCACCGGCGGGACTCGCCACCGAACCGCAGCTGGTGGGCAATGGTGCCCATGCGATCGTCGAGCGGATCGGACGGGTCGCGCGCCCCGGCATGTCCTATGTCTTGGCCCTCGAGCCGCCCGCCCTTCAGATAGTGCAGGAATCGTGCCCGGCTGAGGTTCGAACCAAACGACGCGTACCAGACGACGTCGACAGCACCCGATGTCATGGGAAGAGGCTGGGCGGTTCCTGGGCCCGGCTGGGTGGCTCCATACCCATATGTCGGTATGCGCCGGCCGTGGCCACCCGACCGCGAGGGGTTCGCTGCAGCAGGCCCTGCTGGATGAGGAACGGCTCGTACACGTCTTCGACGGTCTCTGGCTGCTCCCCGACACTGATCGCCAGGGTCGACAAACCCACCGGTCCGCCGCCGAAGTTGCCGCAGAGGTTGTCGAGAATGGCACGGTCGACCTTGTCGAGACCCAGGCCGTCGACGCCGAAACGGGCCAGACCTTCGTCGGCGACCGCGGCGTTTATGACGCCCGCAGCCCTTACCTCGGCAAAGTCGCGAACCCTGCGCAGCAGGCGGTTGGCAATTCGGGGAGTGCCTCTGGAGCGCCTGGCGATCTCCCACGCCGCGGTCGAGTCGACAGCGACACCGAGGATGCCCGAGGCGCGTTCGACGATGGCCTGAAGGTCGGTGGCCTCGTAGTAGTCGAGGCGTTCGACCAGGCCGAAACGATCTCGAAGCGGACCCGCTATGAGGCCCGTTCGGGTGGTGGCGCCCACCAGGGTGAACCGGGGAAGGTCGAGGCGGATCGATTGGGCTGCTGGCCCCTTGCCGATGATGATGACCAGCTCGTAGTCCTCCATCGCCGGGTACAGCACCTCTTCGACAGCCTTGGGCAACCGGTGGATCTCGTCGATGAACAACACATCGCCTTCGCCCAGCTTGGTGAGGATGGCCGCCAGGTCGCCGGCTCGCTCGATGGCAGGGCCCGACGTGATGTGCATGCCGACGCCCAACTCGTTGGCGATGATTCCGGCCAGGGTCGTCTTGCCGAGACCGGGCGGCCCGGCAAAGAGCAGGTGGTCGGCAGCCTGACCACGCCGCTTGGCCGCCTCCAGGACGATGTTCAGCCGCTCCTTGAGCTCGGCCTGACCAACGAAGTCGTCGAGGCGTCGGGGCCGAAGACCGATCTCGATCTGCTCGTCGTCGAAGTCCGCGATGGGGTCGACCAGCGGATCGCGGCCGACCGCCGGGTCGGCAGGGACGTGGTCCAAGAACTCTTCTCGGCCCCAGCCTTCGTCGGGGCCGTCGGTGAACGCCATGCTCACAACGTTGCCATCCGCTGCAGAGCCTCACGAACCAGGCTGGAAACGTCGCCTTCGTCTGGCAGGTCGGCGAGCACACCGCGGATCTCGTCGCTGCTGTAACCCAGGCCGGCCAGGGCCTGCGAAACATCACCCTTGACCGAACCCTTGGTGCTCGGCGAGTCGGCAACCGCCTGCACCACACCCGAGAGGTCGTCTGGAATCTCGAGGCGGTTCTTCAGCTCGATCAACAGACGCGCGGCGGTCTTCTTGCCCACCCCTGGCACCAGGCACAGAGCGTCGACATCGTCGGTGGCCACCACCAGGCGAAGCTGGGCCGGGCTGTGCACGCCCAACACCGCCAGCGCCAGAGCGGGGCCCACGCCGTGAGCGCCGAGCAGGCTCTCGAAGGCAACCCGCTCGTCTATGGCGACAAAGCCATAGAGGTGCTGGTCGGCTTCTCGGATCGCGTGGTGCACGTACACAAAGACGTCGCTGCCGACGTCGCCCAGAGAAACCAGGCCCGTGGGGGTCAGCGTGACCCGATAACCGACGCCGCCCACCTCGATCAGCGCCTCGCCGATGCGAGGCTCGCGGTGGATCAGCTTGCCGCGCAGCGAGCCGATCACAGCGCCACCCCAGCGGCTCGAGCAGCCGCACGCGACGGAGCATGAGCGATGTGACACAAGGCCACCGCCACCGCGTCGGCAGCGTCGGCCGGGCGGGGAGGCGACGCCAGGCCCAGCAGCGATTGCACCATGCGCTGCATCTGGTCTTTCGAAGCGGCACCCCATCCGGCAACGGCCTCTTTGACCTGGTTGGGGGTGTACTCGACGACATCGGCGCCCGCTGCGGCGCCTTCGGCCATGGCGAGTCCGGCCGCTTGCGCCACACCGATGGCTGTGCTGGCGTTCACCTGGAAGAAGACGCGCTCTATCGCAACCACCGACGGCGAGAATTCGGCTATCAGCGAACGCAGCTCGAGCTGGAGGCCGGCCAAGCGCTGGGGAGTGGACGCCGAAGGTGGCGT
>JAGQSP010000358.1 GCA_020439485.1 Acidimicrobiales bacterium
CGGCCATAGTCGACTGCCGACGTGACGTCGAAGTACACGCCGCGACCTTCAACCACATATGCGGCGCCGGCATCGACAAGCTCGCGGATGGTCTCGATCATGCCGTCGATGAACTGGGTGGCCTGGGGTCGGTGATCGGGGTGCTCGACCCCCAGCCGATCCAGCTGAGCGACATAGCTGTCGAGGAACTCGGTTGCGACCTCGGCCTCGGTGCGACCTTCGCGCTCGGCTCTGCCGATGATCTTGTCGTCGATGTCGGTGACGTTGGCGACCATCGTCACCTCGTGACCGGTCCAGCGCAGGTAGCGACGCAGGACGTCGTAGGTGAGAGCCGTGCGTCCGTGACCCAGGTGTGGATGGTCGTACACGGTGGGTCCGCAGACGTACATGGAGACCCGTCCGGGGACGAGCGTGTGCAGCTCGGCCTTGGTTCGTGTCATCGTGTCGTACAGCTGCACCGGAAGCTCCGTGTTTCGAGGGCGGTGTCAGCCCGTGAGGGTACTGGCCGGGAGGTTGCCGATCATGCGAGATATTCCAGGTGCGTGCCCCCTCGACTGCCCCGACGGGTGCTCGTGGGTGGTCACCATCGACGACGACGGCAAGGCGGTGCGTGTTCGCGGAAACCCCGACCACCCGTTCACCAGGGGTGGGTTGTGTAAGAAGGTGAACCCATGGCTCGAGCACGCCGCTGACCCATCGCGACTGCTTCAACCGCTGAGGCGGATCGGGCCCAAAGGAGCGGCCCGGTTCGAACCCATCGGTTGGGATGAAGCCATTGGCACCATCGCCGAACGGTTCAGCGACATCGTAGACACCAGCGGCGGAGGCGCGATCTGGCCCTTCTACGGTACCGGCTCGATGGGATATGTGCAAGGCGCGAACAGCACCCAGGCACTGTGGAACCGGATGGGTGCTGCGGCACACCACCTTTCGATCTGCTCACCAGCGGGCCACGCCGGCCTCAGGCTCACCATGGGCATCTCGGTGTCACTAGACCCCGAGCAAGTCGTCGACGCCCGAACCGTGGTGATCTGGGGTTCGAACACCCTCGTGGCCAACCAGCACTGGTGGCCCTATGTCGAAACGGCAAGGCGCAACGGCGCGAGGTTGGTGGTAGTCGACCCTGTGGCCACGCGCACCGCCAAACGCGCCGACCTGCACCTCGCGATCAGGCCGGGCACCGACACTGCCCTGGCGCTGGCGGTGTGCAACGGCTTGATCGAGCGCGAAGCCCACGACCCGCACTTCATCGGCCACCGCACGACGGGATTCGACCAGTTCGCGGAAAGCATCCGTGGCTGGACAACCGATCGCGCCGCCGACGTTTGTGACATCGGCGCCGCGCAGATCGAGGAGCTGATCGACACCATCGCCGCCAATGCTCCGCTGGCGATCAAGATCGGGCAGGGCATGCAGCGCCACCATGGCGGCGGCCAGGCGGCCCGCGCCATCTCGTGCATCCCGGCCGTGATCGGGGCCTTCGACCAGCCCGGCGGCGGACTGGTGTATTCGACGTCGCGTTACTACCAGTTCAACCCCGCCTACCACCACACCGAGCTGGGCACGCGTCCCCGCACCCTGACGATGACCCTGCTGGCAGAAGAGCTCGACCCACACAGGGCCCAGCCCGTCGAAGCACTGTTCGTGGTGGCGGCAAACCCGATGGTTTCAAATCCCGATACAGCCGCTGTGGCCAAGGCGCTGTCGCGCGAAGACCTGTTCACTGTCGTTGTCGACGTGTTCGACACCGAGACGGTGGCCTATGCCGACATCGTCTTGCCCGCCGCGATGCAACACGAGCAGCTCGAGCTGAACAACTCGTTCGCCCACTTCTACGCCAACCTCAACCTGCCGGCCGTCGAACCACCGGGACAGTGCCTGCCATTCAGCGAGATCCGCAGGCGTCTGGCGGCTGCGATGGGCTACGACGAACCCGTGCTGCACCTGTCGGACGACGAATTGCTGGACGAGCTTCTCGACCATCAACCCTTCGCCGAGGCTGGGATCGATGCGCAGAGCCTCAGGAGCACGGGCTGGGCCCGCCTGCCCTACGCCACACCGTGGGCTCCGACCCGCCAGAGATTCCCCACACCTTCCGGTCGTTTCGAGTTCGCCAGCACGGCCGCGGCCAACCAGGGTTTGGGCCTGGTTCCCGAGTTCGAACCTACCCAGTGGACCACCGGCGCCGGCGAATACCAGCTGATAGCGGCTGCGAGCGACTGGCACCTCAACTCGACGTTCGCCGGCACCCAGAAGACCCGGTCGAAGACGGGCACCCCGCCGCTGCGCCTCAACGGCGAGGATGCAGCTCGTGATGGCCTGGTTGACGGCGACCGCGTCGTGGTCGAGTCGGCCGCGGGCACCTTCGATGCGGTGGTTGCCATCGATGCGTCGAGTCGTCCGGGATTGGCTTCGACCGACAAGGGGTGGTGGCGCCAAGGTGTCAACAACGTGATGGGCGAGGCCCGAACCGATGTCGGCGACGGGCCCGTCTATCACGGCGTTCAGGTATCGGTTCGGCTCAAGAGCTCGAACACCTCGGCCTCGGTTGTCGGCGAGAAATCCACGTAGAACTGCCCTACGCCGAAGAAGGTCGTTGGCGTCTCGGCGACTATGACCTCGTCAGCTGGTCCGAGCAGCTCGGTGTGAGCCCCTCGGGGCGCCACCGGAACCGCCAGGACCACCATCGATGCGCCGGATGCTCGGGCCACCCCGCAAGCCGCCCTGGCCGTTGACCCGGTGGCCAGGCCGTCGTCGACTATCACCGCGGTCCTGCCCGCCAGTTCGACGCGGGGCCTCACGCGCCTGATCGCCTCGACACGGCGTGCGACCTCGGCGCGCTCGCGCTCGGCTGCAGACTCAAATGACCGCGCGTCGACGCCGTAGGCACCCAGCACTTCGTGGTTGACCCATACCACACCGCCCTCGCCGACGGCCCCCATGGCCAACTCGCTGTTGGTGGCCAGGCCGACCTTGCGAACCACGATCACGTCGAGGTCGAGGTCCAGCGCGGCTGACACTCGAGCGGCCACGGGTACACCACCACGGGGAAGCCCCAGAACCACCGAGTCGGGCGCGACCTTTCCCTTGACGAGCCGCGCCAGGCGATCGCCTGCATCTACTCGATCGGAGAACATCAATCTCAGTCTCCGGCAACACGGCCCGCCGACACAGAGGACAACGTCGGCAACGCCCGTAACACAACCGCAATATTGACCTCAAGCCGA
Organism: Acidimicrobiales bacterium; assembly: GCA_020439485.1. Taxonomy (GTDB): domain Bacteria; phylum Actinomycetota; class Acidimicrobiia; order Acidimicrobiales; family Poriferisodalaceae; genus JAAETH01. The sequence goes on from JAGQSP010000358.1 coordinate 3,228, forward strand.
TACCGAGGCGATGCCGAAACCTCACGGTGTGGCTTCGAGCGGGATGACGAAATGAACAGAGCAGCGACATGGGGGATGATCGCGGCGGTTTGCGCTGGGTCGGTTGCCATCGTGGCCATCGCCCCCGGCGTGCCGTCGGCCGATGGGGTGTTCATCGCAGCCGTCTGGGTGGTCGCAGCTGCTGCGATCGCCGAGGCGGCCGCACTGCGCTTCAGGTTCAGGCGCGAGCGTGCCTGCCTCACCCTCTCGGGCGCCGCGGTTGTGATCGCAGCGCTGTATTCGGGTCCGCTGGCAGCTGCGATGGCTGCGGCGACAGCCGGTCTGGTGTCGGCGGTCGCCGAGAGAAAGCTCCGCCCAGAGATGGTCGCCCTGGGGGTGGCCGAGCGCCTGGCCAGAGCCGCCGCCGCAGTCGCTGTCGCCTCGTGGCTGATCGACGTGGGGTCGGTGTCGAACCCGGCCTCTTGGGCAGCGATCGCCCTAGTGGCCTCGGCCGCAGAGCTCACCGCCGAGGTCGTCGGCTCTGTGGGCCGGTGGTCGGCCGGCACCCGGCGTTCGGCCAACCTACTGGCCGGGCGGGCAGGCCTGGGCTTGTTTGCCGCAGCGCTGGTGTCGTCGGCATCGGTCGCCGCGTCGGTGATCGCCAGCGTCGACCCCTGGGCCGCGTTGGTCCTGCTGGTACCCGTCATCGGCACGGCCCTGGCCCGCTGGCTCGCGACACGCGAGGCCGCCAACGACGACAAGATCAAGTTCCTGAACGAGGTCCCCGGGCAGTCGCCCGTGGCGGTTCGACAAGACCCGTTGCTGAGCTTGATGACCCGAGCCGAGCAAGAGCTGGGGGCGGTGTCGGTCGAGCTGGTGCTGTTCGACCACTCGAGCTCGGGCTCGCGTGTCATCAGGTGCATTGGCGGCGGCGTGGTGGAAGAGGTGCTGGACGGTGCCACCACCGTGGTGCTGCGTCGGCTGAGCACAGGCCTCGGCGACGTAGACCGTTTGGGCGCGTCGCAGACCGGCACCCTGGTGAACCTGCATGGCGCCAACGCAGTGTCGGCTCTGGCCGGGTCTATCACAAAAGCCGGCGAACCGATCGCGCTGATGGTTGCGGCCGGCAGCATCTCCAGCTTCGGAGCGTTCGGCAACGATACCGCTGCCACCTTCGACCGCTTCCGGCACCGGATCCAGACGGCACTGGTGAAGCAACAGATCGAGACGCAGGCCGCGTGCGACCCCTTGACCGGCTTGCCGACTCAGGACGTGTTCGACGACCGTACGCGAAGCGCGATGTCTGGCGACGGCTCGGTTGCCGCCTTGCGCATCGACCTCGACGACTTTGCCGTGGTCAACGATGCGCTGGGGCACGCGGCGGGCGACGCGATCTTGTCGGTCATCTCGGTGAGGATTCGCCGATGCCTGGGTCCAGACGACATCGCCGCACGCTTCGAGGGCGACGAGTTCGGTGTGTTGCTCGTGGGGCCCAACGATCCCGTGGCGGTGGCTACCCGGATCGTCGAAGAGGTCCACCAGCCGATCACCATCGCCGGCCAGAACGTCAGCGTGGCGGTGAGTGTCGGCATCTCGAGCTCCGACTCCGATACCGACGCCGGCGACCTGTTGACCCATGCCGACTCGGCCATGCGCCAGGCCAAGGAACGGGGCAAGGGCGTCGTGGCCGTGTTCGGATCCGACCTGGTCGAGATGGGCGGCGGGCCGGTACGCACCTCGCTGGCCCGGGCGCTCGACGCCGACGACAACGCCCTCAGCGTCGTCTATCAGCCGATCTTCGCGCTGGGCACGTCCGATGACCAGGCGACCTCGGTAGGACCGGTGGCAGGCTTCGAGGCGTTGGCGCGATGGCGGTCGGAGGCGTCGCGCTCGCCCGAACACACGTTCATCGAACAGGCAGAGGCCGAAGGTGTCATCGGTGTCGTCGACGGCAAGGTCTTCGACCAGGTGCTCAACGACCAGCTGCGGTTGCTCGGCGGCGCGTCCGACGGGGCCCGGTTCGTGGCGGTGAACCTGTCGCCGCTGACCCTGGCCGACGAGTCACTGCCCGAGCGACTGGCCCATGCGGCGGATGCGGCAGGCGTCGACCGCAGCTCGGTGATGATCGAGATCTCCGAGCGCACCCTCGTCGAGCAGCCCGGAATGGTCGTCGGCAGGCTTCGGGCGCTCACCCGAATGGGGTTCCAGGCATCGATCGACGGCTTCGGCACCGGCGGCACGTCGTTCAGTGTGCTGAAGCAG
>JAGQSP010000359.1 GCA_020439485.1 Acidimicrobiales bacterium
GCTGCAACAAGAGAATTCTTACGAGCCCGCATCGAAGTCACCTCAGCTCATCCCCCAACACCCAACCGGTCGCGCCATCCGCCCAACTCGTTGGTGAGCGCAGCGTCTGCCCCGAGGCCTCCCTGGAACAGATTCGAGGCGAAGGTGATGCCCTGGTCGGCAAGGCGCTGACCGAACTGGGGGCGCAAGCCCGTGGGTTCCAGAGTTGCATTGACCCGGCCGTTTTCATCGGTGCCGCTGCCGTACTCGAGCTCGAATAGGTCGGTGAGGGTCACCACCTCGCCCTCCAGGCCGTTCACCTCGCTTATCTTCACGATCCGGCGACTGCCGTCGCGGAGCCTGCCGATCTGCACGATCAGGTCCAGAGCCGAGGCGATCTGCTCGCGAATCGCTCGCACTGGCAGGTCGATGCCGCTCATCAGAACCATCGTCTCGAGGCGGCTTATCGCATCGCGCGGGCTGTTCGCATGCAGGGTCGACAACGAACCCTCGTGGCCCGTGTTCATGGCCTGCAACATGTCGAGCGCTTCGCCAGCACGAACCTCGCCGACGATGATGCGGTCGGGGCGCATACGCAGGGCGTTACGAACAAGGTCTCGGATGCTGATGGCACCCTTGCCCTCGATGTTGGGCGGCCGGCTCTCCAGACGCACCACGTGGGTCTGGGCCAGCCGCAGTTCGACGGCATCCTCGACGGTCACCAGGCGTTCGTCGCCAGGAATGAAAGACGAGACGATGTTCAGCAAGGTCGTCTTGCCCGAGCCGGTGCCCCCGCTGACCAGCACGTTCAGCCGACCCCGAACGCACCCCTCGAGGAAGTCGACCACCTCGCGACTGGCAGATCCATTGGCCACGAGATCGTCGGCGGTCAAGGCGCGCTTCGCGAACTTTCGGATGGTCAGGGCCGGTCCGTCGACGGCCAGCGGCGGAATGATCGCATTGACGCGGCTGCCGTCGGGCAGTCGAGCGTCGACCATCGGCGAGCTTTCGTCTACGCGGCGCCCGACTCGGGCGACTATGCGCTCGATGACCCGGCGCAGATGCTCGTCGGTCAGGTACCGCTGTTCTGATTGGGTGAGACGGCCGTTGCGCTCGACGAAGATCCGCTGCGTGCCGTTGACCATGATCTCGGTCACCGCCTCGTCGGCGAGCATGTCGTCGATCGGCCCATGGCCGAGCACATCGGCACAGATCTGCTCGACCACCATGGCGCGCTCGTCGCCGGTGAGGGCCGACGCTTCGGCCTCGAGCACCTCGGTCAACTCCTTGCCGACCAGCTCGCGCAGCTCGCCCTCGTCGAGGTCGGGGTCGAACAGTCTCGACCCGAGCCGATCGAACAGCGCCGCCTGAGCGCGTGCCTTCAGAACCCCGAACGGGTCGACGGCGTTGTTTTCTCTAGCGCGGTCGGTGGCCGCCTGCTTGGGGTCCTTGGCCTTGCCCGCAGGCGCCTTTCCGATGGGCGCCAGGCCAACGGGCACCAGGCCGGTGGGTTCAGTGCCGTTGGCAGCCTTCAAACGATCCGAAAGACTCATCGCTATCTCCTGGCTCCGAGAAGGCGGCGGCTTCTGTGCTCGATGTCTTCTCGCGGCACGAACTGACTGACGAACTCGGCGATGCGCCTTGCCGCCGCAGACCGAGGATCGGTTTCGACCACCGGAGCTCCCTGGTTCATCGCCATGGTCATCGTCTTGGTGTCGGGTATGGCGAGATCGATCGGCAGGCCAACCGCATCGGCGATGTCGTCGACATCCAGTCCCACCTTCGCGTCAGAGCGGTTGAGGATGTAATGCCAACGCCTGTCGTCCAGCCCCAGCTGGCGCAGAGCCTGTGTGGTCTTCTGCATGGCACGCACCGACGGAATGTCTGTCGAGCTCATCATCAACAGGTCGGTGGAGTTGTCCATCGCCACCAGAGCCGCATCGTCAATGCCTCCGGCCGTGTCGATGACCACATAACGAAAGTTCGAGGCCAACAGCTGCACCAACCGTGCCAGCACCGCGGCATCCAAGTCCTCGGCCTCGGCTGGGGTCGAGGCGCCACAAAGTGCGAACACACCGGTGGGATGCGCGGTCAAGAACGCCTTCACCGAGGTCTCGTCGACGCGGTCGCCGGCCCTGGCGAAGTCGGCGATGGTCAGCTCGGGCTTCAGGCGCAAGGCATATTCGACGTCTCCGAACTGCAGGTCGAAGTCGACCAGCGCCACCTGGCCGGGGGCTGCGGCGGCCAGGGCAACAGCAACATTGGCCGCCACTGTGGTCTTGCCGGTGCCGCCCTTGGCGCTGACCACAGACATCACCCGCTTGGTCGGGTCACCGGGGCCGGGGCCCGCGAAGTTCTCGCGCAGGCGCATCACCGTGTGCAGCGCGTTCTGCACCTCGTCGGCTATCTCGCTGACAGCCGCCGTCGGAGCCACTACCCCGCGGGCTCCCATGCGCAGGGCCTGGCGCAACACGTCGGGGCTGGGATGGGCCACCAGCACCGGCGCTGCGGTGGGCCTCATCTGAGACACCAGCTCCAACAGCCCCAGCGCCTGATCCTGCGGCAGGTCGGGGCCTACCAGGACAACCACGTCACCGCTGGCCGGCAGCGCTTCGACGATCATGCGTTCCGAGGCCGTCGGCCCAACCGGAATCTGCCCTACGTCAGGCCCTTCGGGACCCAAGGCCGCCCTGAGCTCGACGTCGAATCCGGTGCGGTTGCTGATTACCGCTACGACGCTCATGGTCAGCCCTCCCCATAGATCGATGCCCGTGTCTGGATCTGGGTGTCTCGAAGGTCGATGTCGCCGGGCTGCCTGCCGAGCCACACGGTTCCGTGATCGGCTGCGAATACCAGACGTTCGGCATCGTCGGGATCGAGAGCCACCGAGATCAGCAGGTTTCCCGACGGGGCCAAACCGCGACGCTCGATCGCTTCGTCGTTCTCGTCGGGAACCACCGGAAGCTCCTCGATCTGCACGTTGGTGACCAGCACGTCCTGCAGAACCAGGTGGCTCGAGTTGGGCGTCTTCGTGTCGGCCGGCACCAGGATGCCGTCGATCTCGACCAACGGTTCGCCGTCGGGTGTTTCGCCCACAGGTGCGCCGCCCAGGTCGAAAGGTTCGAACGAAGCGACCACGGCAACCGTGTCACCCGGGAACAGGGTTCCGCCCACGGCACGCTGCGGTTCCAGGGCAACGGTGATTTCGATGGAACCCTCGGGCACCTCCACCCGCGTGCGGGTCAGCAGGTCTGGCTCGACGAAGCGACTACGAAGTATCTGCTCGCCCGGCACCAGCGCCACCTCGGCCACCAGGCCTTCCAGCTCCGACAGCTCGACCACGGCGTCCTCGGGCCTGACCTTCGCCGGCACGGCCTCGACCCGAACGCTCGATGCGATCAGCTCACCGTCGGTGCCCGCCGGGATCTCCTCGGTGACTACCAACACGTCGACCCGCTCCTCGCCCGCGACCGCCCTGGCTTCGGCGTCGCGCACGAAGAACACCAACAACACGGTCCCGAATCCGGCCATGGCCAGAGCCGCGACTATTCCGAACATCCGACGTTTCACCCGCAAGTCCCTTCATTTTCGACTGCACAGAGGCCCACCGCCCTGGTTCCACCGTCCACCGTCGACCCGTTGCAGCACTTGCCCGCCGCCACCGTGGTCTGGAACACCACGTCGAGGTACCTGCTCGACTCCGAGCCGTTGGCCTTGTAGTCGACGATCTTCAACGACACGAAGCCGACGACGTGGAAGTCGGCATTTGACCCGCCCGCGCCGTTGTAGTCATCGAACACCGGCACGTGGATTACCTTGTTCAACACCGCGGAGATCGGCAACGACTGGCTGAACGCTCCGGTATCGCCGTCGATCCAGTCGGGCGCATCGACCTCGCCCGGGTAGCCGTACTCGACCCACTCCTTGGTGTCCTGGTTCGAGTTGGAACCCCCGTCGAAGTCGAGCAGACCCCAGTTGCCGGGTGCAGGGCCGCCGCAGGCGTCAGCCTGTTCCTTGGTGTATTCGATTCGAAACGTCTGGTCGGTCGAGAAACCCGAAGCAACCCACGACTGGAACGCCGGCGCGCCCTCGCACAGCGCAAACGGGCGCAAGCCGGTCAGCGATGTCGCCGGCCCCCACTGTGCCGTTGTGGTCGCATCGACCAGGGTCGACTCCTTGCCCAGAATCTGAGCAATTGCGTGCTGAACGGTCACCTCGGCGGTCACGGTCACCTGCCCGGCCGATCCGATGCCCGTCGAAACGCAGTCGGTCGACCCAACATCGGGGGCGTTCGCCTCGACATAGGAGTCGGCCGTCGTGGCGCAACCATCGACATCCACGGCAAAGTCCGCCGCAGCCGCCAACGCCGCGGCATCCACAGCCCCAACCAACTGCCTGCGCTGCTGCCAGATGTCACCGGCATCGAGGACGATTGCGGCCGACCCCATCAGCACGGTCATCGACAAGGCGACAACGATCGCCGCCGCGCCATGCTGGT
>JAGQSP010000360.1 GCA_020439485.1 Acidimicrobiales bacterium
CCCAGCGCAGCCTCGGTCGAACCGTAGAAGTTGTAGAGGGTGTCGCCGAAGCGATCCATCCATTCGAGGGCTACGTCACCCGACAAGACGTTGCCGCTGCTGAGCACCAGACGCGGCCGCCTGATGTCGGAGATCTCGGGCGAGCGCAGCATGCGCTTCAGCATCAGCGGCACCACGGCGACGGCGTCGAACCGCGTCGATCGCATTAGCCCGATTGTGGACTCGACCTCGAACTTGGGTCGAAGGTGCAGGGTGGACGCAGTCGACAGGGCGATGGTGGCCTGACTGAGGCCCCAGGCATGGAAAAGCGGCGGGCACACCAGCACCTGGCCGCCAGCCCTGTATGGCACCTTCGCGAACATCGACAGGGCGTCAAGCCCCGGCGCCTTGTTGTCGCGTCGCGCCCCCTTGGGCGGACCCGTGGTGCCCGACGTCAAGATGACCAGGCGGCCCCGCCTCGTGGGCGGTGGGCAGCGACGCCGCTCGGCGGCCAGGGCCTCGAGCCCGCCGGGTTCGGACGAGTCGGCGAACACCACCCGCACCGAACCCTCGTTGACTATCGGCTCGACCAGGTCGGCGAACTCGAGGTCGGCGATTATCACGTCGATGTGTTCGCGGGCGACCACGTCCAGCAGGCTCGCTTGCGGCAGGGCGGTGCTGAGCATCACTACGTCGCGCCCGGCGCGCTCGGCCCCCACCTGGGCCAACACGAAGCCTCGATGGTTGCGGCACAAGATTCCGACGGTGCCGTCGCCCAGTTGAGACGAAGCCCTGGTGCGCAGCAGACCACCGATGTTGGAGGCGTACCGATCGAGCGTTGCGTAGTCGATGCTGCCGCGATGGTCGACCACCGCAGCGCGGCGCGGATAGCGGGTGGCGCTGGCGGCCACCATCGCGGAGATGCCCGCACCCCACCTGGCCACGGCCAGCGCCCGCGCCGAATTGAAAAACGGGTCGAGGCCGCCCAAGCGGGCGGCCATCGACATCAGTTCCGTCGCCTCAGCCATGCGACACGTCCTCGAATCGTTCACGAGTGGTCACTTCGGAAGCTCCGGTACACCCCCAACAGAGCGATCTTTTGATCCTCGCTCAGATGTGGGTCGGCCTGGATCGCTTCCACGACCGTGATCTTGGCATCGTCGTCGTCCTCGATGAGACCGGCGTACGACAGCAACGTCTCGGCCCTGACATTCAGCGCCGACGCCAGGGCCTTCAGCACACGAACCGACGGCTCGTGCAGGCCCCTCTCGAGCTGGCTGACGTAAGGGTCGGACAGGCGTGTGCGCTTGGCCAGCTCTCGCTGGCTGAGCTTCAGCAGGGTGCGCTGGGCCTTGATGAACTCGCCCAGCGTCTCGAGGCCGGCCTTGGGGGAGGACCCCCGGCCGGGCTCTTGACTCACTTGGACTGCTCGGCCTCGGGCTGGTCGGCCTCGTCGCGGTTCCAGATGCCAACGAGGCGGGTGGCGAAGTCGCGGTTGGCCTCGTGCATCATGGCCATGAACGAGAAGTAGTTCTCGACGACCTCGGCGGGCTTGGGCAGGTACTGTCCGAAGGGGGCTTCGAAGCTGGGAACGGCACCCAGGACGGTGTCGGCGATGCGCTCGTTGAACGAGATCACCTGCTCTTGCACGGTCTTGACGGTGTCGATCGAACGGGTCTGTGCGTCCTTGACGGTTTCCATGACGGCCATGGTTGTTCTCCTGATGTGATTAGCGAACTGCTAAGTAGAGTACGCAACCTTCGAAGTGATGACAACCCTCGCGCTAAGAATATTTCGCACGAGCCCCATCGCGGGTCGGGTCAGACGTAGGTAGACCCCTTCATGGCGTCCTTGTCGGTACGCATCACGACGTTGACCAATGCCGGCTTGCCGCTGTCGAGGGCCCGACGGATGGCCGGACCTATCTGGTCTGGTTCGGTGACGTATTCGCCGTGTCCGCCCAACGCCTCGACGACCTTGTCGTAGCGGGTGCTGGCCAGTTCGGTGGCCACCAGGCGATCCTGGCCATAGATCATGGCCTGGGGCCTCATCATCTGGCCCCACGCTGCGTCGTTGCCGACGATGCCCACTATCGGCAGCCCGAAGCGCACGGCCGTGTCGTACTCGAAACCGTTGAGGCCGAAAGACCCGTCGCCGTACACGATGACCACGCGCTTGTCGGGATGAGCCTTTTGTGCCGCCAGCGCAAACGGCATGCCCACCCCCAGGGTGCCGAGCGGCCCCGGGTCCATCCACAGACCGTTGCGCGGCACCCTGATGACCTTGCTGGCCTGGGCGACGATGTCTCCCCCGTCGCCGATGACGATCATGTCGTCGTCGATGGCATCGGCGATCTCGCGGCACAGGCGCATGGGATCGATGGGCACCTCTGCGCTGTTCAGCTGGGCGGCCAGGTCGGCTTCGATGCGCTCTTCGGCCGCACGCAGTTCGTCTCGATACGAGCGGTGATCGATGGCCAGACCCCGTTGGGCCGCCCGGCTGGTCAGGGCCGCGAAGTTGGCTCCCAGGTTGCCGACCAGGCCAACGTCGGCCGGGCGGTTCTGGCCGATGAGGGTCTCGTCGAGGTCGAGCTGGACGATCTTCGCATCCTTGGGAATCGAACCGCCGAACTTCATCCGGAAGTCCAGCAGGGTGCCGGCGAGCACCACCACGTCGGCGCCGTCGAGCGCTTGTCGTCGGGTGCGGTTGAAGAACTGCGCATTGTCCCAGGGCACCTGGCCCCGCCCCATGCCGTTGACGAAACACGGCGTGCCCGTCTGGTCGATGAACTCGACCAGGGCGGGGCCACCCTCGCTCCACTTGAGCGAAGTGCCCGCCATGATCATGGGCCTTTCTGCGCCCGCGATCAGGTCGAGGGCCTCGTCGAGCAGGTCGTCCGGAGCCGCAGCTGCTACTCGGTAGTCGCGGAATCTGGGCATCTTCACGGCGTCGAGGTCGATCGGTGCGTGCAAGACGTCCATGGGTATCTCGAGGAAGCTGGGTCCTGGGACACCCGACAGAGCGTGCCTGACGGCCAGCTCTACGTACTCGGCGATGCGGCCGGTCTCGTAGCACGCGTCGCTCCACTTCGAGATGGGGCGCATCAGCGAAACGTGATCCATCTCCTGCAGCGAACCACGCCGCAGGTTGTTGAACGGACCCTGGCCACCTATCACCACGATGGGCGAGTTGGCGCGCCACGCATTGGCCACCCCGGTGACCCCGTCGGTCACACCAGGACCGGCGGTCAGTACCGCGACTCCGACCTTGCCCGGGTGCAGTCGGGCCCAAGCGTCGGCCGCGTGCACCGCTGCCTGTTCGTGGCGTACATCGACCACTTCGATGCCTTCGTCGATGCACCCGTCGTAGATGCCCATGACGTGGCCACCCGACAACGTGAAGATGCACTCGACACCTGCGGCCTTCAGTGCCATTGCCGCCAGGCGGCCTCCGTGCGACATGTCGGTCATGGAACCGCCTCCTGCCTCCCGACTTCGGGACGCGCAATGGTGTGGTTGAATCTGCACCCGTGATCGTTTCAGCACCGGCCAGCAGTGGCAACTTGGGCCCGGGGTTCGACTGCCTCGGATTGGCGATGGAGCTGACCCTCGACGTCGAACCGGGCGCCGCCACGCTGTCCCCGGCGGGCGAAGGTCATCCCGCCATGGTGGGCTTTCGGTCGGCTGGCGGTGAAGGGCCACTGGGTTGGCAGTCGAAGATCCCCCCTGGCAAGGGCATGGGCTTTTCCGGGGCCTCATATGTCGCCGGAATCGCTGCTGCCATGCTTCAACACGGAGCCGACCTCGACGCCAGCCGCCCCGAGATCTGGCGGCTGGCGACCGAACTGGAAGGGCATCCCGACAACGCGGCCCCCTCGACGTTCGGCGGGCTCACCGTGTCGGCGGCAGGCAAGACGGTGTCGGTGCCTTTGCCCGACGACTTGTCGGTGGTGGCGTGGATACCCAAGGGTGAGGTGTCGACCAACGCCTCCAGATCGACCCTGCCGGCGACCGTCAGCCACGCCGACGCTGCCCACAACGTGGCCCACGCCACCATGCTGGTCGCCGGGCTGGCCACGGGCGATCTCGATGTGTTGTCGCTGTGCACCGACCGTTTGCACCAGCCTTACCGCCTGCAGGCCCTCCCCCACACCGAGGCGGCAATCGAGGCTGCCCTTGCGGCCGGGGCACTGACAGCGTTCTTGTCCGGCAGCGGGCCAACCGCAGCCGCTCTGTGCCGGCGAGCCGACGCGGATCGTGTCGCCGCGGCGATGCCCACAGAGGCGGCCCAGGCCCACACCAAGGTGCTGGCGATCGGGCTGCCGGTGCGTGTCGCACACTGAGCGCTCGCCGCGCTCGGGTGCTGGCCTGCCCCTCTGTGCGCCCTAGTCTGGGTGGGTGGCAGACAACTCAGCTATCACCGACGTGCAGGTCACCTTCGAGCGTCCGTTGCTCGAGACCTGGGTAGCGGCCGCCGAAGCCGCCTTGCGAGGCCGTTCCATAGATTCGCTGGTGGTCGACGGCCCCGACGGAACCCAGATCCATCCCCTCTACACGCGCGAACAACATCAACGCCCTACCTCTCTGCCTGGCACCGGAGACCACAGGCGAGGCGCCACGGCCGCCGCGACAAGGGCCGGTTGGGACGTCCGTCAGCAGCTCGACGCCACGTCGCCAGAGGTCAACGCCCAGATCCTGCAGGGTCTCGAGCGAGGCGTCACCTCGATTGCGCTGGTCAACTGCCCCGCCGACCGCTCACAGCTGGAGGCCGTGCTCGAGGGCGTGTACCTCGACATGGCCGGTGTTCACCTCGACGGCGCCCACCCGACGCCGATGATCGAGCTGTGGAGGGCCCGCGACCTGGGCCAGATGCCCATCGGTTCGCTCGGAATCGACCCCATCGGGCGGCTGGCCGCCACCGGGTCGCTGCCCAGCACCCTCGAAGCAGCACTGCACGAGATGTCCGAGGTCGCCTACGAGGTGGGCGACATGCCCATGGTCGTGCCGGTTCGCGTCGACGGCCGTCCATACGGCCACGCGGGCGCCGGGGCAGCCACCGAGATCGCATGCATGCTGTCGACGGCGGTCACCTACCTTCGCAACCTGGTCGACCAGGGGCGCAGCGTCGACGAGGCCGTCCATGACCTCGCCTTCTCGATGACCGTCGACGCCGACCAGTTCACCTCCATCGCCAAGCTGCGGGCCGCCAGGGTGTGCTGGGCGCGAATAGTCGAGGCATGTGGCGGCCACGAGCGGGGCATGCGCATACACGCCCAGACCTCGTCGTCGATGATCACCCGTGTCGATCCGTGGGTGAACATGCTTCGCACCACCATCGGCGCGTTCGCCGCCGCAGTCGGCGGCGCCAAGGCCATCACCGTCACCCCCTTCGACGCCGCACTGGGCCAACCCGACGATCTGGGGCTGCGCATCGCCCGCAACATCCAGTTGATCCTGGCCGAAGAATCGGCTTTGGCGTCCGTGATCGACGCCGCGGGCGGTTCGTACTATGTAGAGAACCTCACCGATCAGATCGCCCAGCGGGCCTGGGCGCTGTTCCAGCAACTCGAGGCTGGGGGCGGCATCGCCGCGGCCCTGCTCGATGGGCGCTTGCAGAGCGACATCGCAGCAGCCAGGCAACGCACCGAGGCCAAGGTGGCCAGGCGCAAGCAGGCCATCACCGGCGTCACCGAGTTTCCCGACCTGGCCGAACAACAGCTCACCAGGGCACCTGCTGCTGCAGGCGGAGACTCCTCCACCGGGGTCGTAACCTGTGAACCGCTTGGCCTGTTCCGACCCGCCGAGACGTTCGAGCAGCTGCGTTCGGCGGCCCCGGCCGCCTCGGTGTTCTCGGCCAACCTGGGCTCGGTGGCAGCACACACGGCACGAGCCACCTTCGCGGCGAACCTGTTCGCCGTAGGCGGGGTTGCAACCCTGGCCACCGACGGGTTCGACGACAACGAAGCGATGGCCGAGGCATTCGTGTCGTCTGGGGCGAGCGTGGCGGTCATCTGTGGATCCGACGCCCAGTACGCCGAGTCGGCCGCAGCCGCCGCCCGGGCCCTCAAGGATTCCGGAGCGACATACGTTTATCTGGCAGGATCGCCCGGCGACAACGAGTCGGCTTGGCGCCAGGCCGGCATCGACGAATTCGTGCATCTCGGCGTCGACGTCGCCGAGGTGTTGACCCGAGCTCACCAGGTTCTGGCCCAGGGAGGCGCCCGATGACCGCGGTACCCGACTTCACCAGTGTCGACCTCGCCGGCGGATCGTCCGGCGACGAAGGCGACCTCGATCGTTGGCTGCTGATGGCCGAGGCCCAGATCGGCTCAGAGGACGTGTTCACCAACACGCCAGAGGGCATCGAGGTGGCGCCTCTGTACACGGCGGCCGACCTCGATGGCCTGGGCGACCTCGACTCGCTGCCCGGATTCGCCCCGTTCGTGCGTGGCCCGTACTCGACGATGTACACCAACCAGCCGTGGACGGTTCGTCAGTACGCGGGCTTCTCGACCGCAGAAGACTCGAACGCGTTCTATCGCCGCAACCTCGCAGCGGGCCAAAAGGGCCTGTCGGTGGCGTTCGACCTGGCCACACATCGCGGCTACGACTCCGACCACCCCAGGGTGGCGGGCGACGTCGGCATGGCCGGTGTTGCCATCGACTCGATCTACGACATGCGCACACTGTTCGGTGGCATCCCGCTGGATCAGATGAGCGTGTCGATGACCATGAACGGTGCGGTGCTGCCCGTTCTTGCGCTGTATGTCGTGGCCGCCGAGGAGCAGGGCGTCAAGCCCCAGCAGCTGGCCGGAACCATTCAGAACGACATTCTGAAGGAGTTCATGGTCCGCAACA
>JAGQSP010000033.1:0-3954 GCA_020439485.1 Acidimicrobiales bacterium
GCGTTGGTACGGAAGAAGACAGCGATGTCGCTCCAGCGGATATCTCCGTGACTGTGCAACCGCGACATCTCGCCGGCCACCCAGGCCGCCTCGTCGGACTCGTCGTCGCCCTGATACCGAACGATGCGGTCCCCGCCGGTCTTGTCGGTCCACAGATCCTTGGGCTTGCGCCCGGCGTTGCGAGCGATGACCGCATTGGCTGCGTCGAGGATGGTCTGGGTCGACCGGTAGTTCTGGTCGAGCACGATGACCGTGGCGTCTGGAAAGGCGTGTTCGAACTCGAGGATGTTGCGGATGTCGGCACCGCGAAATCTATAGATCGACTGATCGCTGTCGCCGACGACACAGATGTTGCGGTGCTGCTCGGCCAGCATCAAGACGATCTCGTTCTGGGCCTTGTTGGTGTCTTGGTACTCGTCGACCATGACGTGCTGAAAGCGCTGCTGGTAGTGGGCCAGCACATCTGGCGCAGCCTTGAACAGCTCGACCGTGACGGTGAGCAGGTCGTCGAAATCCATGGCGCCGGCCTTGCGCAGCCGGCTTTGGTATTCGAGGTAGGCGTCGCCGATCTTGCGTTCGAAGATGGTGCCCGCCGTGTCGCGGTACTGGTCGGGGCCCACCAACTCGTTCTTGGCCGTCGAGATGTGACCGTGGACGCTGCGAGGCGGGAACTTCTTGGGGTCGATTCCGAGATCGCGCAACACATAGCCGGTCAGGCGCACGGCATCGGCCTGGTCGTAGATGCTGAACGACGACGGATAGCCCAGCACCACCGCGTCGCGGCGCAAGATGCGCACACAGGCGGAGTGAAAGGTCGAAACCCACATCTTCTCGGCTACGGGACCTATGAGCCCGCCGACCCGATGACGCATCTCGTCAGCGGCCTTGTTGGTGAAGGTGATAGCCAGGATCTCGAACGGCGAAGCACCCTGATCGATGAGATGGGCGATGCGATGCGTGAGAACACGGGTCTTGCCCGACCCGGCGCCCGCGACCACCAACAACGGCCCGTGCTGATGAAGCACTGCGTCGTACTGGGCGGGATTGAGGCCGTCGAAGATCGGGGTCGCAGCAACCATGCGCGTTCGAGACTAGCGATGTTGTGTGACACCACGGGCGCTGGTCGCCGGATCGGTCGAACTCATCGGCTAGGTTGGCCCCTGTGGGTGAAGAGGTTTCACCTCCAGCATGGTTCGCTCGCCTGATGACGCTCGAAGCCTCTAGGGCGATGGTCGAGGTCGCCTACTCGCCTGGCCAGGTGCTGATGGGCGCCGGCACGTCCGGCGACGAGTTCATCATCCTCACGACGGGCACCTGCCGAGTGGTCGAGCGCCTGACCATGAGCGGGGTTCACCACCCGGTGGGCGTGGAAGGTCCAGAGATTGCACGTGTCGATGCATACGCGCTGCTCGGAGAGATAGGGCTGCTGACCAGGGCCCAGCACCGACACGACGTCGTTGCGGTCGGGCAGGTGACGGGCCTGAAGGGCGATGCGGCGACGTTCGCCGAGTTGCTGGAAGACCGCGAGTTGGCAGAGATGATCGGCTCGACAGCTGCTCAACGCTTGGCCAGCCAGGTGGTTCCCGTTCCGGCTGAGACCGACAGGGGGCACCTGACGATGCTTCGTCCGATGCTGCCGGTCGATCGCCCCGACTACATCCACAAGCTGGCGACGGCATCGGCCGAGACCATCCTCAACCGCTTCTTCTCGAGAGCCAGGCCCACCCCGAAGGTCATAGAGCGGCTGCTGAACATCGACTTCGTTCACCAGTTCGTGTGGGTGGCGAGCGACCCCGACGATCTCGCCGTCACCTGGGGCGAAGGCCGGTACATCCTCGACCCCAGGTGCCAGAACGGTGTCGAGATGGCCGTGACCGTCGACGAGGACCAGCGCGGCAAAGGCCTGGGCAACCTGTTGGTGGGTGCTGTCGCCGCGTCGGCTGCCGCGGCGGGTTTCGACGAGTTCACCGCCTATGTCCTGGCCGAAAATGCCGCCATGCGGGCCGTGTTGAACCGCGCCGGCGCAAGCTGGAAACGATTCGAGCCAGGCGTGGTCAGCACCAGCATCCACCCACTGGCGGTCGCCGAAGCGCTGATACCCGACCTGATCGGGCCCATCACCGCGGCCACCAGCGACCTCATCCACGCCGCCGAGGTCGCGCTCTCCTGACAACGGCCTCGCGTTCGGTAGGGTCCGCAATGTGACGAGAAGGCCATTTCGATTCGGAGTTCAAGCGAGCCGGGCAACATCTGCCGACGAGTGGAAGGATCTCGCCCGAAAGGCCGAAGACCTGGGCTACTCGACGCTGACCATGGCCGATCACTTCGACGATCAACTGGCCGCAGGCCCTGCGCTGGCCATGGCGGCCGAGGCCACCACGAAACTGCGTCTGGGGACGATCGTCTATTGCAACGACTACCGCCACCCCGTCGTGTTGGCCAAGGAAGCCGCAACGCTCGACCTGTTGACCGAGGGCCGCTTCGAGTTCGGCCTCGGCGCGGGCTGGATGACCTCGGACTACGCCAGCTCGGGAATCGAACTCGAACCTGCGGGCCGGCGAATCGACAGAATGCTCGAGTCGCTCGAGATCTGCCGGCGGCTCTTTGGAGACGCCCCCGTCGATTTCAAAGGCGAGCACTATCAGATCTCGGGGCTCTCCGGCGGCCCTCGGCCCCGCACACCGGGCGGGCCTCCGGTATTCATCGGAGGTGGCGGGCCGCGGATGCTGCGCGAAGCCGGACGCCACGCCGACATGGTGGGGATCAACTTCAACCTCAACCCTGGGGTCATCTCAGCCGAGCTGGGGCCCGACGCCACCCCCGAACGTGCCGACGAGAAGATCTCGTGGGTCAAGGCCGGAGCCGGTGACCGATGGAACGACATCGAGATCCAGGTCCGAATCCACCTCGCCACCGTCACCGATGATCGGATGTCGATGGCCGAGATGCTCGCTCCAGCTTTCGGCCTCACGACAGACCAGGCCCTGGGGTCGCCCTTCGCCCTCGTCGGAACCGCCCAACAGATTGCCGAAGACCTCCTGGCCAGGCGTGAACGATGGGCCATCAGCTACATCACGGTCAGCGCAGATGCGATGGATCAGATGGGCGCGGTCATCGAATTGCTCGACGGGCGATGAACCACCTGCCGTACTGCCCACTTTGCGGCGCGCGCATCGACCTGGACGTTCCCGGATCGTGCCCGTCTTGTGGTGAACCCCACTTTCGCAACGCGCGCCCCACCGCCGGGGGACTATTGGTTCACGAGGGCAAGGTTCTGCTGTTGAAGCGCGCCATCGACCCCTACAGGGGGTACTGGGACATTCCGGGCGGGTTCTGCGACGGCGCCGAACTGCCCGTGGACGCGGCGGTCCGGGAGGTCTTCGAGGAAACCGGCATCCGTGCCCGCGCCGGACGCCAAATAGCGATGCTGCTGGACACATACACGCTGGGCGCGGTGCGCTTCGACACCCTGAACACCTACTTCGAACTACAAGCAGACGACATCGACATCCGGCTGGACCCCGACGAGAACAGCGAAGCCGGCTGGTTCGGGCCGGGCGATATCCCGTGGCCCGAGATCGCCTTTCCCCACCATCAGCTCCAGGTGCTGGAGGCGTGGTGTGATGGTCAGGTCGTGTAGTCGGCGTTTATGCGCACGTAGCCGTCGGTGAGGTCGCAGCCATAGACCGTGAACTGGCCGTCGGCGATTCCGAGGCTTGCATGGATCAGCACCTCAGGACCCTTCAGGTAGCTCGACAGCTGCGCCAGAGCGGCGTCGTCAAGCAACCGAGGAAAGACCTCGTCGGTCCCGAAACGAATGACCACATTGTCCGGCTCGATGTCGACTTCGTCCGAGCACTTGCCGATAGCCATGGCAACGCGCCCCCAGTTGGGGTCAGCCCCGTGAACAGCCGTCTTGACCAACGGCGAGTTGACGATGGCTTTGGCCACACG
>JAGQSP010000033.1:3996-4962 GCA_020439485.1 Acidimicrobiales bacterium
TCGGCCCCCTCGCCGTCCGCGGCGATCTGTCGGGTCAAATCTAGGGCGACGTCGTATAGAGCGGCTTCGAGGTCGGCCGCGTCCACCTCGCCGGCAACACCCGACGCCATGACCACGGCGGTGTCGCTGGTGGAGGTATCGGTGTCGACGCTGACCGCATTGAAGGTTCGTTCGACCACCCGTCTCCACATGGCGTCGAGTTCGGCAGACGCCACCTGGGCGTCGGTCAACACGATGGTGATCATGGTCGCCATGTCGGGCTCGATCATGCCGACACCCTTTGCGATGCCCACCACCGACGCCGCGCCGGCCTGAGCCCGGGCGAACTTGGGATGGGTGTCTGTGGTCATGATCGCCCTGGCTGCGGCGTCGGCATCGGCGTCGGCCTGGCCCCAGTCCTGGGACGAGAACCACGAACGCACCCGATCCATCGGAAGCAGCCTGCCGATCACCCCGGTGGATGCCACCAGGACGTCGTCGCTGGAACAACCCACCAGGCGGGCGGTCAACTCGGTGAGCTCGCGAGCGTTGGCCAGGCCCTCTGAACCCGTTGCCACGTTTGCGTTGCGCGCCACCACCACCATGGCCCGAGCGGTCAGGTCGGCTCCGTGCCGGCGAGACACCAGCACGCTTGGTCCAGCGAATCGGCTCTTGGTGTAGAGGCCCGAAGTCGGAACCGGCGCCTGGGCCGCGACGATCAGAGCGTCGGGGCGGTCGTCCTTGATGCCGATATTTCCGATATGGGCCCTGAATCCCGCAGGAAGGTCCATGTCATTCCCATTCGATCGTGCCGGGAGGTTTGGAAGTGATGTCGTACACGACTCGATTGACACCGTCCACCTCATTGATGATCCGGTTCGAGATGGTGGCGAGAACCTCGTGGGGTATGCGGGCCCAGTCTGCGGTCATTGCGTCCTCGCTGGTGACCGCCCTGACGATGATGGGGTTCTCGTAAGTACGTTCGTC
>JAGQSP010000033.1:5046-10350 GCA_020439485.1 Acidimicrobiales bacterium
ACGATCAGGTCGGCGTGTTGCAGAACCGCCACCCGCTCGGGGGTGACCTCGCCGAGGATCCGAACGCCAAGCCCAGGACCGGGGAACGGCTGGCGCCACACGATCTCGTCAGGCAGACCGAGCTGTGATCCCACAGCCCTGACCTCGTCCTTGAAGAGGCTGCGGAGCGGTTCGACCAGCTCGAACTCCATGTCGTCCGGCAGACCGCCCACGTTGTGATGACTCTTGATCTTGGCAGCCTCAGAGGTTCCGCTCTCGATCACATCGGGGTACAACGTTCCCTGCACCAAGAACCTGGCATCTTCGATGCCGCCACTGGCTCTCTCGAAGACCCGGATGAACTTCTCGCCGATTACCTTGCGCTTGTCCTCGGGATCGGTGACGCCCTGCAGGGCGGTGAAGAACTCATCGGCTGCACGCTCGTGAATGAGCTCGATGCCCTGTGTGCGATGGAACGTATCGACGACCTGTTCGCCCTCGCCATGACGCATCAGACCGGTGTCGACGAACACGCAGGTCAGCTGGCTGCCGATCGCCTTGTGTACAAGAGCGGCCGCCACCGCGCTGTCGACACCCCCCGACAGCCCGCAGATCGCGCGCCCGGTGCCCACTTGGGCTCGAATCGCGGCCACCGACTCTTCGATGATGTCTGCGGTGTTCCAGTCGCCTGGCAGCTCGCACACATTGCGGACGAATCGTTCGATGACCCGCTGACCGTGCGGTGTGTGAATCACCTCTGGATGGAACTGCACCCCGTAAATACGCCGGTCGTCGTTCTCGAGAACGGCGACGGGGGCGTCGGGGGTGGTGCCGGTGACCGTGAAGCCCGGGGGCGGCTGCACGATCGCGTCGAAGTGGCTCATCCACACCGGCTGTTCGAAGGGGCTGTCATCGTCGAACAGAGCGGACGGGCCCTGGCGCGACATGCTGGTACGCCCGTATTCACCACGCCCCGAGCGGTCAACCATGCCGCCCAACTGCTGGGCCAACAGCTGGGCGCCGTAGCAAATGCCCAGTATCGGAATGCCCAGCTCGTACACGCCCGGATCGATGGCCGGAGCCCCCTCGACGTGTACCGACTTGGGGCCACCGCTGAACACGATGCCCGCCGGCCTGCGCTGTGCGAACTCGGCGGCGGTTGTGCTGTGCGGAACGATCTCGCTGTAGACGTTCGCTTCGCGGATTCGCCTGGCGATCAACTGGGCGTACTGAGCGCCGAAATCGACAACGAGGACCGTTGGGTGAGAACTGGTGGCTTCCATGACTGCCTCGGGCGCAAGTGGAAACCAACGATCTTAGATGATCGACGGTGAGTCGACGTTCGCCGCCTGTTGACCCTGGTCGGCGGCACCCTTGCCGGCAGGGGTGTCCGAAGTGTCGTAACCCAGCAGCTTCTTGAGCTTGGGAAGGTCGCTGTACCACTCGCTCAGCTGAGCGCTGGGCATCGGCTTGGCCATGAAGTAGCCCTGAGCCGTCTCGCAGCCGAAGTCGCGCAAGATCTCGTAGCTAGCCGCGTCTTCGACTCCTTCGGCTACCACCTCGAGCCCCAGCGAGTGCGCAAGCTCGATGGTGCTCTTGACGATCATGCGGTCCTCGTTGTCGGTTGCCAGGTTCGACACGAACGCCCGGTCGATCTTCAGGGTGTCGACAGGAAGCGAACGCAGGTAGCTGAGCGACGAGTAGCCAGTTCCGTAGTCGTCGACGAACAGGCTGAAGCCGGCTTCCTTCAGTGATCCGAGAACCGCCACCACCTTCTGCTCGTCGGCAGCCAGGGCGGTCTCGGTCAACTCGAAGCCAAGATGAAGGGTCTCGAGCCCATAACGGGACAACAGGTCCTGGATCTTCAAGGGCAGGTCCGAGTCGACCAGATCGTGGATCGAGAGGTTGACCGCGATCTTGATAGGGGTCCCGCCATCGATCCATCGCTTGGCTTCCGCCGCGGCCATCTCCAGCACCAACTGGGTGATGTCGCCGATCAGACCCGCAGTCTCGGCAAGCTCGATGAACTCGTCTGGCCTCACCGGGCCGAACTCGGGGTGAGTCCACCGGATCAGGGCCTCGGCTCCGGTCATATCCCCGGTAGCGAGCTCGATCTTGGGCTGGAACCACAGCTCGAACTGTTCCTCGTCTATGGCCTCGCGCAGGGCACTGATCAGCCTCACACTGCGCTGTTGGGTCGCGTCGAGATCAGGCGTGTAGGTGAACGTGGTATTGCGCTTCTGGATGGCCTCGGCCAATGCCAGATCCGATCGACGCACCAGAGTTGCCGAGTCGACACGATCGAGGTTGCTCGACTCGGCCATGCCAACCCGGCATCGCATGTCGAGATTCAGCGCCGACCGGGGATCGTGGGCCGATACACCCGACACGATCGCTGCTACCAGATCTTCGAGATCCCGATCGATTCGACCCTGCAGCGCCACGGCGAACGTGGCCCCGTTCAGGCGGGCCACCGACAGGGCACGACCCTGCACCGCCGACACGATGCGGTCGGCGGCCTCGATCAGCATCGAGTCTCCCGTCGCGTGGCCGAGCGTTTCGTTGACCACGTCGAACGACACCAGACCGATAGCCACGACCACACAGTCGCTCGAGGGTGCGAGGGCGTCGAGCTTTTCGAGAAGCTCACCTCGGTTGTCCAGCCCGGTCAGTTCGTCTCGGCGCGCCGCCTCGTCCAGCTGACGAACGTAGAGACCGTTGCGCAGAGTCGAAGTCAGTTGGCGGGCCAGAGCCCCCACCTGATCGACGCTGGCCTGGTCGAACACACCTACAGCGTCAGCCGCCTTCGTGGCGATCAACACCAGACGCTCGCCGTCCAGTGCCAACTCGGCTGCGAGAACCTGGCCGGTCTGCAGCCCGAGCGTCGATCGGGTTTCGGGGCTCAGGCTCTCGGCGGCGATCAACACCGGTTCGACGGCGTCGAACTTGGCGAACTCGTTGCGGGCGACCGGGTCCAGCTTCGTGTGAGCGAGGTTGCCACCGTCGACCCGATAAGCGCCGGCGGGCCCGAAGGAGCCATCCTCCAGGGCGATCATCACCACGGAGGTAGCCGCGATGATGTCGACCACGTCGACCATTGCAGTGCGAACGACCCGGTCGACATCAACGTCGTTGGAAATGGTCCTGCTGAACGCGTAGAGGGTCTGGAGCCCCGTGAACCTGCTGGTCGTCAGCGCGTGCTGACGGAAGACCACCACCGCGCCCGTTCCCATGATGGCGAGGAAGAGCACCTGCCAGCGACCCACCGTCAAAGCCCCGGCACCCACCACGCCGACTGATCCTGCGATCAGCATGACGAGCATCTGGGCGTTGAACACGTCGACGGCCTGGCGTCGCCGCGGTCGACCCTCGAAAATCGTGATCGCCCCGAATACGGCAAAAACGCTGACTGCGTCGGCGGCTGCGGCCGACGCGATGGCAGCGAAGCCGCTGCCCAACGACGGCTGTGCCGCGTAGCCGAAGAAAGCAAAGACCCGCACGGCGACTGCGACTTCGAGCGCCAGCATCGCGACGTTGAAGAATGCCTTGAACAGAGGCGGGCGTCTGATGAGGAACATCGCGATCGCCCCGCCCAAGACCCTCGCTACGAACAAGGCCGCCGGCTCGACAGCGAACAGCCCCACGACCAAGAGCACCTCATGAATCGAGAAGGTGTGGGCCTGCTTGCGGATCTCGATGTGAAACACCATCGATTCGGTCAGGGCGTAGCCGATCACAAACGGAATTGCAGCCACCCATGCCGACCTGCCTGGCAGAGGGCCCATGGTGGCCATGACCACACAAGCCGCAGCCGCCATGGCAACCGCAAACGCCGAGACCTTCGCAACCGGCGACACACGTGCCAACGCGGACCTGGCGCCGGTCATCGGGTCGCTCCTGGGCGCGCACATTCGTCGCTCGCCACGTGCCGCGGCGCAAAAATGCGAGATACGAACGGAATTTTCACGGTTCCTCACCACTCCAGTCGGCGTTTTGGCCGCAGCGATGAGGTGTTGTCTCAGTCCAGTACCAGCGTCAGCAGTTGATGCAACATCGATGCTGTTGCGCCCCACACGGTGTCGCCCACGAGTTCGAAGAAGTGCATGGCCCGCTCATGACCATAAACCCCACTGGACCAGCGCTCTTCCCGGTATACGGCCGGGCTCGCAAGCTCAGCCAAAGAAACCAGCAGGATGCGATCGACCTCGGCCGGATTGGGCCGGAGCGCCGGCAGGGAATCGACACGACCGACGAAGGGATGAATCGCCGACTTCGACGAGAACGTCGAAAGGCGGTCGAGTTCACCCACGATCGTCACGCGTTCGCGGCCCAGCGCAATCTCCTCCTCGGCCTCTCGCAGGGCGGTCACCTCCAGGGGTTCGAAGTCGTCCTGCCTGCCGCCCGGAAAGCTGACCTCACCCGTGTGCGACCTCAGGTTCACGCTGCGGGTGGTCAAGACGACATGAGGCTCGCCGCCGTCTTCGAACAGCGCCACCAGCACCGCCGAATTGCGCTTTGGGGGCGGGGCACCGGTGAACCTGACCCCCGGCCGGTGATCGGCTACCCGCCGACAGATCTCATCGAGATCCGGGACGACGGTGAAGCCATGCCATGGGGGCGGGCTGCCGGGCCTGGCATCGGGTGGTCGGGGGATCTTCTGCGGACCCCCTCTTTGCCCCGAGCTGTTCACCGAAGCGAGGCTAGTGGGTCACGGCCATGGTCGAGGAGGTCAAAAAGCCCGAGAGGGCCCGGCAGAGCCGGACCCCCTCGAAGCGAGTGGTGTCAAGAGATGGGGTGACCCTGGGGTCACATCATCCCTGGCATGCCCCCCATGCCACCCATGGCGGCAGCGGCGGCAGCGGGATCCTCGTCGACCGGCTTGTCGGTGATGAGGGTCTCGGTGGTCAGCAGCAGAGCTGCGATAGACGCAGCATTCTGCAGGGCGGCACGAGTGACCTTGGCGGGGTCGATGACGCCGGCCTCGACCAGGTCTTCGTACTCGCCAGTGGCGGCGTTGAAGCCCATGTTGCCCGTGCCCATCTCGATCTGCTGAACGACGACGGCACCTTCGTGGCCTGCGTTCTGAGCGATGAGGCGAGCCGGAGCGTCAAGTGCCCGGAACACCATCTGGGCGCCGGTGTTCTCATCGCCCTCGAGCTGCAGGTCCTTGATGGCAGCGCGAGCACGAAGCAGTGCGGTGCCACCGCCGGGGACGATGCCCTCTTCGATGGCGGCACGAGTAGCCGAGACGGCATCCTCGATGCGGTGCTTCTTCTCGTTCAGCTCCACCTCGGTAGCAGCGCCGACCTTGATCACGCAGACGCC
>JAGQSP010000361.1 GCA_020439485.1 Acidimicrobiales bacterium
TCGGCATCGCGGCCGCTGTCGTGTTGCTGATCGTGGGTGCAATCGTCGTGTTCGGCGGTGGTGGCGACGACGACCCCGACATCGTCGCAGGTGGCTCCTCCACCACAGAAGAGTCATCGACGACCGAGGCCGATGCCACGACCACTACCGAGGAACCGGCAACCACAACTACGCAAGCCTCGACCACCACCGAGGCGACCACCACGACCGCAAGGCCCACCACCTCGACCACGACCGAGCCGCCGTTCGTGTGCAACGGCTTTTGTGCCACCATCGACGACTTCGAGGTGGTCGATGGTGAGCTGGTGGTCGAATGGACGGCCCACAACTTCACCCCAGACACCAGCAACATCCACGTTCACTTCTATTACAACGTGTTCGATGCTGCTCAGGTCGGCACCAACTTCGCCCAGTGGGGCGAGAGCGTTCAGGGCTTCTGGCAGCTCACCCAGGACATTCCGTTCCGAACGGCCGGCACTCCGGTGGCGATGGCCAGCCTGCCGGCGGACGCGACTCAGCTTTGCGTGACGCCCACAGACTCGGCGCATGGCGTGCTCGACCCAGAGCATTTCGACTGCCTCGACATCCCAGACGACCTGCTTCGCGGATGACGCTGAGACTCCGCACCGCCACTTTGCGCGTGCGGAGTTAATGGTTGTGCGCGAAGATCGCCACGATGCGTGAATTGCTCGACCAAGAGCGCCTGCATGCACCCGGCCGCAGCGGCTGGGTCGTGGTTGGCAAGGGGGGAGCCGGAAAGACGGCTGCCCTGGCGACCATTGCGTCGGGTCTCGCAGATGTGAGCGCCACCCGATGGATCAGGGGTCGCCGTCTCGGATCCAGTGAACCCTTCTCGTCCATCGAGTCGTTGCTGTCCGATGATGTGCTCGAGGAACTGCTCGTCGACGCCACCCGCCTGGTGAAGCTGAAGGCTCGGCGGGCGCTGCTCGAGGGGCTCCAAGACGGTGGTCTGCTGGTGATCGACGACGCGCAGTGGCTCGACACAGCCTCGTTGGAACTGTTGGCCGCGGTGGCAGACGCACGTGAATCGTTCGGGCTGCGAATGTTGGTGGGTCACCGGCCCCGTTTGGACCGCGAACACCTGGCCCACCTCGACTCGATCCTCACCTTCGACCATCCCGCGGTGGTGTTGGGCCATCTCGACGAGGAATCGTCACGCAGTCGGGTGGGCGTCGGGCCGATCGGAGAGCTGGGACCGATAGCCATAGATCACGCCACTGCCATGTGTGGTGGCGTGGTTGGTCTGATCGACCTGTTGGCCGACTCGTGCTCGGTGGAGCGCAGCGCCTATGAGGCTTGGGTCGCCGGGTCGGCGCCACCTCCACATGTGGTCGAGGGTGTCCGGTCGCGGGTTGCCCTGTTGCCGGCGGCGGCCCGCGAGGTGTTGCTGGCGATGTGCTTTGGTGCTTCACCCGACGAGCCGCTCGTGGCCCAGCTCGAGTCGGTAACAGACCACCGCGCCCTGGGCCAGGCCATGCACGAGATCGACGACGAGGGCCTGCTCGACGGCGACAGCGCCGAGCCTGTGCCGCTGGTGGCCGAGGTCGTACCCGAGTTGCAGGCTCCCACCGAGCGCAGCCGCTATCACCTGGCGGTCGCTGCGGCACTCGCCGACCGCGCCGACGCCGTCGTCGGCAGGGCCGAACACCTGCTCGCCGGCGGTGACCACTCGGACGAGGCCATCCGGGTCTATCTGGCGGCGTGTGATGATTTGGCCGACGTGGCTCCTGATTTGGCCGATGGCTGGCTCGAGCGAGCCGAATCGGCGGGTGCCCACCGCAGTGCTGTTGCCGCCAGACGTATCATCGTCAGCGCAAGGCTGGGCCGCCCGCTCGACGCAATCCGCGCCGCCGAGCCGGTGCTCGGACAGCCGGGCATGGTTGATCAGCTCTTTGCGGTGGCTGGCGCATATGTCGATGCCAGGCGTCCGTCGCAGGCCATAGGGGCCCTCGAACAGATCGCATCCAGCGGCGACGATCCTGAAACGCGCGAGGTGGCTCGGATGGCGGCAGGTTTGTGTCGGGTGATTGCAGGCCTGCTCGACGACGACTGCGACATAGTCACCGAGGGGATGCAGTCTCGTCCCAAGGCCGACCCTCAGTCTGAGGTGGCACGGCTGGTAGCGGTGTCACTGTGCCTGCTGGGAGTGGACGATCTCGTCGCGTCGCTGGCGTCGGCATCCGATGCCAGCTCGCTCGAGTTGGCGGTACTGCGCGATCAGAGGCTTCCGTTCTCGGCCACGTGCTTCACCACCTGGCTGGGTGTGTACCTGGCCGATCTGGGATTTGCCCGTCTGGTCTGCGACCGCGCGCTGGCCGCACCGTCTCGCACCGATGCAGTTCGCCGCAGCAGGGTGTTGCGAAGCGAGCTGATCTCTGTGTTGTCGGGCTCGATCGAGACCTCCGTCGACCCTCATGCCGACTGGGACAGCCTGGGGCCGAGCGACCGCCTCGTGGCGGCGGCGGCCGCGTCTGGTGCTGCAAGGCGCGCAAACGACCTGGGCAGGCTTCACCAGCTGCGTCCTTACCTGCACGAGGTGTTGTTGCAGCCTCCAGACCTCTTGGGGTTGGTCGCCTATGGCGAGGCGATGGTGTGCGCCTCCCGGCTCGGAGATGCCGACGTGGTCGATTCGGCACGTGTGGCTCGCGATCGTTCGCTGGCGCTTTGTGTGCAGCGACCGGTTCGGATCCTCACGGCTTGGATCGACCTGCAGGTCGCCGTCGCAGCCGACCGCAGGCATGAAGCCGAGTCGCTGTCGAGCCGCATCGCCGAGTTCGCCGACGTGGGCGGACGCTTGGGCGACCTTGTCTCGGCTATGCAGGCATGGTGTCGATCGCTGGCACGCGATGTCGACGCAGAAGCGGTCACCGTTGCCGGGCAGAAGCTGCGTGCCCTGGGGTTCCGTTGGGAAGCCACCCGCATCGTCGGCGCGGCAGCCATGCACATCGACGACCAGGTGGCGGCCAAGAGCCTGCTGGCAGCGGCGCGGGAGATGAGGGCCGATCTGAAGGTCAGCGAGGTCGGTCATGCACCGCTGTCGGCCAAGCTCTCCGAGCGCGAGCTCGAGGTGGCCCAGTTGATCAGCGATGGTCAGACCTACAAACAGGTGGGCGCCAAGTTGTTCATCTCGCCCAAAACGGTCGAGCATCACGTGGCGCGGATACGGCAGCGCCTGGGGGTCGACTCCAGGGCGGAGATGCTCGAGCTGATCAGAGCCGAACTCGAACCAGCGCCGGCCTAGCCGGTCGGGCTACACCCGGGCAGCGTGGCTGGCGGCTATGAGGCCTTCACAGGTGCGGGTCAGCACCCTGGCGGCGTCAGCGGCGTCGCGCGACATCAGCGGGTTCTCGGAGAGGCGCTGCCAGTAGCTGTGTTGATCCAACGCCAAACGACCCAGCTCGGCCGCGGTGGTCGACTCATCGGCATCGAGGCGCTGGTGGGCAAGACCACCCGCCGCGCCCAACAGCCGCTCGGCGCGCTGCACATCGGACTCCGAGAGCGTGACGTATCCAGACCGCAACCCGTTGAGCAGCTGCACCTCTGCGAACTCGTGAACACTCGACGTGATGCGCTCGAGTTCGACGTCGAAATCTCTCGTGTCGATACCGTCGACCCCCGAGACGATGCGGTCCAGTGCCAGAAGGGCCGACCTGGCCCTCAGAATGTCGCTGCGGGCTGCAAGGTGGCTGTGAAGTGTTGCCCTCAGCTCGCCCAGGCCGCTTCGGTCGATGAGCACCTTCGCCAGTTCGGTGCTGGTCGTGGCGCGACCCTGGCGAAGCAGTGCGTTGGACAAGCGGATACCGAAGATGCCGAACCGATCGAGCAGCTCGGCCCTTTCGATTGGCGCAATCGACAGGTCGGTCTCTGCGTTGGCAAACCGGTCGACGGTGAGCATCAGGGCATCGACCTCGGCACGCTCGGCCTCGGCCAGGATGCGCAACAGCCTGAATTCGTCCTGGCGCAGCGTCGTGGCCGTCTCGGCGAGTAGACCCGCTACGGGCAGCACTGTCTGACACAGGCGGCGGATCTTCGGATCCGAGCCGTATCTCTGGGCGATGCGCCGGGCCGAGCCGAGGGCGTCGATGCGCCCGACACCGATCTCGTCGGCCCGCGACAAGATGCCGATCGAGTTGATCGCGCTGGGTCGCGACGCCTCCTGGTCATGGAACGACTCGAGGAACCGCACGTCGCTGGCGTGCAGGTGCCGCATCAGATACAGCACTGCGTCGGTGGGGCTCGATCCGTCGTCGGGGTTCAAGAACTCGTGGGTGCGATCGGACAGATGGGTGCTGATCGAGTCGATGCCTGGCGTGTCGATCAGCGTCATGTCTGCCAACGCCGACGATGGCCACTCGACCTCGAGGTGATCGACGTCTGCGGTCGGCATGCCCTTGAGGTCGATGTTCAGCGAGCCTTCCTCGCGGGCGAATGGCAACTGTCGCGGGTCGCCGGCACGCGGATGCATGGTGACCCGATAGGTCGAGCCGTCGCGGTACCACGTGACGATCTTTGTGCACTCGCCGGCGTCGGTCGGGGCCAATCGCTCGCTGACCAGGGCGTTCAACAGCGTCGACTTGCCAGCCTTCACCTTGCCGGCGATGGCGACGCGCAGGGGCTCGTATAGACGCCGGCGCGCTTCATCGACAGAAGCCTGCGCTGACGTTCCGGCCAGAGCCTGGGAAGCGAGCTGCGACAGATGCTCGATCTGATGGTCGAGTGGAGTCACTGGTCCATCACCTCCACCGAGGCCTTCAGTATTCGCTGGAGCTGGTCGATCGAAGCATCGAGTGTCTTGACCTCGGCGTTGCGCTCTGCCTCGTCGGTCTT
>JAGQSP010000362.1 GCA_020439485.1 Acidimicrobiales bacterium
TTCCACGGTTCGGTTCCCCAGGTACTGGGCCCCGGGCGCCGGGCCAAGTCGCCGGTCGTCGACGCGATCACCGCCGCAGACGGCGGCGGATACCTGCTGGCAGGTTCAGACGGTGGCGTGTTCGCCTTCGGCACAGCCCAGTTCCACGGCAGCGCCGCCCCCGAGGGACGCAACGACATCATCGCCATCCTCACCGCACCCGACGGCTACCGGTTGGTCATGGGAGATGGCCTGGTGCGCAGCTATGGCGCTGCTCACTTCGGCGGATACTCGGGCCGTCCGGTCGCGGCAGCGGCCTCTCACGGGTCGTCGTACTGGCTGCTGGAGGCAACGCTGGGAGCTGCCGAGCCCGGGCAATCGGGGCCTCAGGTCATGGTTTTGCAGCAGCGGCTCAACTCGCTCGGATATTGGGCCGGAACTCCCGACGGAAGTTATGGCCATGTCACTTCACAAGCGGTGATGGCATTCCAGAAGTGGACCGGGCTCGAACGCACGGGCATAGCCGACCAGGCCACGGTGGACGCGCTCGAGGTTGCAGAACGCCCCACACCGGCCAGCACCGAAGGCGACATGGTCGAGATCGATCTGGCTCGCCAGTTGATCTTCTTCGTTCGAGACGGTGCGGTCCGCTGGACGCTCAATACATCGACCGGTTCGGAGATTCCCTACGAGTACGGCGGCCGTTGGTACGGCGCCCGCACACCCACCGGAACCTACAGCGTCTACTTCGAACGCCCGAACGGCTGGCGGATCTCGCATCTCGGTGCGCTGTGGAGGCCCAAGTACTTCAACGGTGGAATCGCCATCCACGGGTCGGGTTTCATCCCCGGGTGGCCCGATTCGCATGGTTGTGCCCGCGTTTCGCTGCCGGCGATGGACTTCATCTATGACGCCAACCTCGCCCCGGTCGGAACCACGGTGTGGGTCTACTAGACCCAAAGACACAGGTCGGTCGGGGTCTAGGGGCCCAGAGTCGAGTGGCTGAAGGTCACCGGGCCCAACACCACACGCTGAAACAGCGGACGTTCCCAGCGATCGAACACCGCTGAATAGTCCGCGTCGGGGTAGCGCACAGACGCGACCTCGAACACTGCAATGGGTGTGTCCTGCGGCCAGAGCGGCCCGATCTCTTCATACGGCCACTGCGCTGCCGGGTCGGCTTGGGCCAAGAACGGCGCCACATAGTCAAACGCGGTCCGAAGCGACTGACCCGACGAGCCGGTCGCTGCGTAGAGGTCGGTGCCGTGGCTGCGCGCCACCTCGGCCAGGGTTGTCAGGGCCGAAATGTGGAACACCGAATAGAACAGCGAACGGGTGCGGTCGATCTCGGTGGACATCACTCCTGTGCTCGAGATGCGCTCGTCGATGAGGGTGCCGTACCTGTTGAACACATCGTCGAGCAGATCGGTTCTTCCCGCGAAGGCGGCGGCGACCGCCGATGCAGCCATGCGCCACGAATCGATATTTGCATCGGCATCGCCGGCAGCAAACGCGACGGCTGCTCGTTCGGCCCATTGCTCGAAGTCGGAGCGCTGTTGTGGCGTCCAGCCTGGATAACTCCAGATCAGATCCGCCCCATAGATGATGCCCGGCTGGGTGATGTAGATCTCGATGTCACGAGACGTGTCGCTGACCGCCGGAACCCATCGGGTCTGGGGGTCGATGGCCCACGCATCGATCAGCTGGAGCGCCTTCTCGGCGTAAGCCCCGTCGCCGGTGCGACGGTAGGCCCAACCCAGCGAGACGAGGCCACGCGACAGTCGTTCCGCGGCACGATAGTCGTGTCTGTCGGCGAGATCGTCGAAGATCCCGTCTGAGGTGTAGGCACTGTCGGTGTTCCAGGTGTTGCCACCACCGTTGGCCACGACCGACAGCGGGCTCTGGCACAGCATCGCCTGAGCTCTGGCCATCAAGTCGTCGACCGCGGCGCTTGATGCCGAAGCCGCGAGCATCTCGGCCTCAGGCAACAGCACCCCCCGGTAGGTTCGGCCGTCGGCATCGCCGGCCCCTCCCCTCACCGCAGCGACCGGAGGCAAACAGAGGTCGGATGGAGATTGGGCGGTTCTGGTGGCCAGACGATCGGCCGGTGTAACCCCGTCGGTGATGCGCAGATGATCGATGTCGCCGACCCACGACTGCGTGCCGTCGACGAGACCCCCGACGGTAAGGCGCGCCAGCTCAGATGAGATCAGTGGGCTCTGACCAGCAGCCGTCACCGAATCGATCAGGCTGCCGTTCAGCCACATCTCGATCGTTTGGCCGTCGACTACCAGGGCGGTGTGTTGTGTGCCGGCCCCAGCCGGTGCTGCGATCTGCGACGAGCCGGACCCGACCCGCCATACGAGGTTGGGGCCTTCGCGCAGCAACATGAACGAGTACGAGCCTGCTGTGTCGGCGAGGGCGACAACAACACCGTCGTCCTGGTCGGGTGGTCCGGGATCGAGCCAGACCTCGACGGTGGTACGCCCCGTCTCGGCCAACCGGCTGGTCAGGCGAGACGCCGGCCCGGGTGTCGCGGCGACACCCGATTCGAACGCGACGCCACCGTTGGTCCACATCCACCCTGGTCCGTAGTAGCCGAAGAAGAGATCGTTCGGGAACGGCACCGGCGCTGAGTCGCTGGCGAATACATCGGACCCTTCACCAAAGCCGTACTCGGCTATCGGTGAACCCTCTGGGCTCGGCGGGGTCGAAGTCGTGGTCGTGGTCGAAGTCGAAGTAGTGGTCGTGGTGGGTGCAGCCGTCGTCGTGGTCGTCGTGGTGCCACCACCATCGATCGACTCGATCTCAACAGCCACAACCTTGGTCTTGGAACCACCATCAAAAGTCATGTCCAACAACCCATCAGACACAACCACATCAACAGTCCCAGACACCACCGGAACAGCCGACGACGTCAACACCCGATCATGAACAACAACACCCTCAACCTGAACCGAATGAGCAATCGAAGACGAATGAGCCAAAGACTCACCCACCAAAACCGTCACCCGATACACACCATCAGGAACCACAGCCCGCCACGACGCAGGCGAATCAACAGCCCGCCACACACCACCAACCCGCTCATAACGCGTCGTCGCATGACAAAACGTGTCCCAAACCTGATCAACCACCCGATCACGATCACCACACTGACGCGACAACCCATCCAACAACACCCACCCAAAACCACGCCCACCAGAAAACGCCTCACCCGAATCAGCCACCCAACCCGAAGGCACCACAACACCCGACGGCTGAAAATTCACAGCCAACCCAAACCCACCAACAGCAACAGTCGAAGAAGACACCACAGACGTCGAAGTAGTGGTGGGTGCAGTCGTCGTGGTGCTGGGTGCAATCGAAGTCGTGGTCGTGGTGGGTGCAGCCGTCGTCG
>JAGQSP010000363.1 GCA_020439485.1 Acidimicrobiales bacterium
TTTCGCAGCTCGTGCCGCTAGGTTTTCAGCGTGGCCGATCAGGAGAACTTCGTCGAAGACGCCATGGAGTTCATGGACGGCCTCTATTCGGCTGCGTTGCGGATGACCCGCAACCCCGCCGACGCCGAGGATCTGGTGCAGGAGACCTACCTGAAGGCCTACCGCGCCTACGGGTCGTTCTCTCAGGGAACGAACCTGCGGGCGTGGCTGTATCGGATCCTCACCAATACGTTCATCAACCGGTACCGAGCCAAACAGCGGCGACCCGAAGAGTCTGATCTGGCCGAGATAGAAGATTTCTACCTCTACCGCAGGGTCAACGATCTGGAGAAGGTCGCAGGGCGTTCCGCCGAGGACGAACTGTTCGACTGGTTCACCGATGATCAGGTCGTCGCCGCTCTCGACGAGCTCCCGGAGAACTTTCGCCTCGCCGTCTACCTGGCCGATGTCGAAGGATTTTCCTACAAGGAGATCGCAGAGATCACAGATGTGCCGATCGGAACGGTGATGAGCAGACTGCACCGTGGAAGAAAGGCTCTACACAAGGCGTTGTACGACTACGCCGTAGGTCTGGGCATCGTGGAGGCCAAGTAGCGATGACGAGCGGATCAACGATGGACGCGCCTGATCCTCACCAACAAACAAGCCAATCGCTCGACTGCCAGCAGGCTCTCGACCGTTTGTATCGCTTTCTCGACGGGCAACTCGACGACGCGCGCAAAGACGCGATCCGTCACCACCTCGACTCTTGTGGCCACTGCCTCGAGGCGTTCTCGTTCGAAGCCGAGCTCAAGACCGTGATCGCAAGGCGAGCGGTCACACCGGTTCCCCCGGGTCTGAAGGACCGCATCGCCGAACAGCTTCGGCGTTCGGTTTGAGCCGTTGTTGTTCTCTTGGGCCGATCCAGCGCCTACGATGTCTGCCATGATGCTCGCCGCCCAGGAATGGCACTTCTGGATCGCCCCACTCCTCACCGCAGGTGCGGTGTTGCTCGTACTCGCGCTGGCCATTGGCTACGCGGTCCGGGTTGTCGGGCCGCGTTACCCGAGGCGCTGATATCGGCGTGGATCAAACCATCGACTGGGAGTTCGCAGCCCGCATCGCCAGGCGAGCCGCCGGCGTAGAGCCCCTGTCGCAGTCATACCTCTACCAATCTCTGCACGACGACTTCGCCGAGGCCACGGTTCTGGCAGAGAAATTGGTCGCCGACGAGACCGGCCTTAGGTCGCTCGACGGCCCAGCTCGCGCCCGGGTCATCGGACGCGAAGACTGGATCGATGCAAACATCCGCTCGTTCCAACGACTGTTGCGCCCCCTCACCGACAAGATGGAGGAGCGGGCGCCATCTGGCCCCATGGCGGCGGTGTCGGGCAAGGTCGCTGCGGTCGAGGTCGGCACCGTGCTGGGCTGGATGTCGCGGCGCGTTCTGGGCCAGTACGACCTGCTGCTGGCAGAGGACGAAGATCCACAAGACCAGGATCTCGTCTATTACGTGGGCCCCAACGTGTTGGCCGTCGAGAAACGTTATGCGTTCGTGCCAGGCGAGTTCCGGCTGTGGCTGGCCACCCACGAGCTGACGCACAGGGCCCAGTTCACCGGCGTGCCTTGGATGCGCGAGCACTTCATCGGCTTGGTCGAACAGACGCTCGACAACATCGACCCCGACCCCGATCGCATCATGTCGGGTCTCAAGCGCCTGTTCGACGAGAGGCGCCGCGGCGAGACGGCCGCACTCGACAACGGCCTCGCGCTGTTGTTCGCCTCCGACGAGCAGAGGCTGGTGTTGGATCAGATCTCGGGTCTCATGAGCCTGCTCGAAGGCCATGGCGACGTCACCATGAACCGGGCGGCACGCGAACACGTTCCCAGCGCCGAGCGTTTCGCCAAGGTCATGCAGCAGCGCCGAAACAACACCAAGGGCATTGCTCGCATCATGCAAAAGCTCATCGGCATCGACGCCAAGTTGGCCCAGTACGAACAGGGCGAGAGGTTCATCGAGCGCATCGAGGCCGAGCGCGGCGACCGGGCGGTCGACGTGATCTGGCAAGACTCGACCCATCTGCCCTCGATCGAGGAGATCAAGGAGCCGTCGCAGTGGCTGCTGAGGGTGCCCGAAGCAGCCTGACGCTCGGCGACCTGGACGCACCCACCCGTGGGCTGGTCGACGACCTAGTCGCCAGGTGCAGGTTCGTCGCCGGTCCCGATCCGTTGGTGCTGGGTGTGTCGGGAGGCGCCGACTCACTGGCAATGCTGGCCTTGGCCGTGTTCTCCGGTCACGAGGCCCTAGCCGTCCACGTCGACCACGGCCTGCGCCCTCGATCAGCAGCCGAGGCCGATGTCGTCGAGCGGGTGGCGTCTCTTCTCGGGGCCTCCTTCGAGGCGCGAAGCGTCACCATCGAGCCCGGGCCCAATCTCGAGGCACGCGCTCGCGAGGCCAGGTATGAAGCTCTGGGGCCCGGCGCCCTGGTGGCTCACACACGCGACGACCGCGCCGAATGGGTGCTGCTGGCACTGCTGAGGGGGTCGGGCATCGACGGTGTCTCGGCGATGGATCCCACCACCCGTCCGCTGCTGGCCCTGAGGCGAACCGAGACCGTCGGGTTGTGTCGCAGCCTGGGGTTCGAGTTTGTCGAAGACCAGCACAACACCGACCCCAGGTTTCGCCGCGTCCGGGTTCGCGCAGAGCTGATCCCGCTGATGAACGAGATCGCAGACCGAGACGTCGCCGTTCTGCTCGACCGCTTCGCCGAGGTGTCTCGGGTCGACTCCGAGTTGCTCGACGAGCTCGCGGCGGCCATAGACCCCACCGACGCCCGGGCGTTGACGGCTGCGCCCGTCGCTTTGGCCAGAAGGGCGGTGCGAAGCTGGCTGCGAGCCGACCACCCGCTCGACCTCGCCTCCACCGACCGGGTGCTCGGCGTGGCCGCCGGCCGAGCCGTTGCCACCGAGATCGTCGGCGGTCGAAGGGTCAGGCGAAGCGGGCAGCGCCTCTTCGTCGAGGAATCGCCAGGGCGTTCACCGTTGTCGGGCGACGGTGGGGCTGGTTCGACGGCGGTGGTCTAGCGTCTCGGGCGTGCTCGAAGGACCAAACATGGATGCCGTGGGCGATGTCGTAGTCGACTCGACCTCTCTTCACCGTCGCGTAGACGAGATCGGAGCCGAGATATCGGCCGATTTCGCGGGCTCGAACGTGTTGATGGTGGGGGTGCTGAAGGGCGCCTACATGTTCCTTTCCGACCTGGTTCGTTCGATGTCGATACCAACCGAGGTCGACTTCATAGCGGTCTCGTCTTATGGCGCGTCGACGACTTCGACAGGCGTCGTCAGGCTGTTGAAGGATCTCGACCACGACATCGAAGGGCGCCACGTAGTGGTGGTCGAGGACATCATAGACTCGGGGTTGA
>JAGQSP010000364.1:0-469 GCA_020439485.1 Acidimicrobiales bacterium
CTCCGGCGGGGGCAACGGCACCGCCACCCTGCTGGCTCTTTTCGAGCAGGGCGCGCGGGATCTTCTCGCCGTCGTCACCCGAAGGTGCGCCCGAATCGCCCCCGTCGCCCGACGCCTTGCTGCGGGCGGCCTTGGAGCGGTTGAGCAGGTGTTCTGGGATCTCTGTCATCTAAAAGATTCCCTTCGGCCTAGAGCGGACCGGAGATGCCGCCGTCCTTGCGGACTCTCCAGAAATGGATCGCCATGAAGATGACGATGGTGAACGGGAGCATCAGTACGTGTAGCACGTACCAACGGAGAAGTGTTTCTGCACCGATCTGGTTTCCGCCGAGCAGCACGAAGCGGACCTGCTCGCCGAACACCGGCGTGAAGCCCATCATGTTGGTGCCCACGGTGACGGCCCACAAGGCCAGCTGATCCCACGGCAGCAGATAACCGGTGAACGACAGCAGGAGTGTGAGCTTCAGCA
>JAGQSP010000364.1:597-4158 GCA_020439485.1 Acidimicrobiales bacterium
ACCAGCAGGCCGAACGCAACCGAGGTCTGGAGGTTGGCGATGTCTGCCCACGCAGCGGCTGCCGTTGGACGGTAGAAGAACATCAAGAAGATGCCCGTCACCGTCAACAAGATGAACAGGAAGAAGCTCAGCCCGCCGAGGCACAGCGTGTAGCTGACCTTGACCGCGTGGCGCTTCACCTTCACCGGGTGAAGGTGATACAGCACGCTGTTCATGATCACGTACGAGCGGTTCCTGGGGCTGTCTGTGTAGCCCTTGCGGAATATCGAGCCCGGACGAAAGATCGAGTTCCAGGCCTGTGAACTCTGGGTCTTGTCGACCACGTTGTTCATGGTGTCTTGAACCCGCTCGGGGAGACTGGGCTTGCGCTTTTCGATGGTCTTGGCCATGTCGGAGTTCCTGCCTGTCCTCTCAGAACCGCATGCCGTAGGCGTAGCCGTGGTTGTTGGTGCGCCCGTGGACATCGCCGTCCGCAGGCGGGTTGTTCGTGACCTTGCCGAGGGTGATGACACCCGTCGGGCAACGATCGACACACAGTGCGCAGCGGGTGCACACGTCGTCGTCGATCAAGAACACCGACGCGTCGGTGGGATCGGAGCCAGGTAGATCGGCACCGATGGCCTCGTCGATGACATCTGTCGAAACGAGCCAGATGCACTTCCACGGGCAGATGTCGACACAGCCCTCGCAGGTGATGCACTCGGACTGATCGATGTTGATGAACTGCTTGGGCTTGACCGCGGCCGCCAAGTAGTCGGCATCGACCGTCTGCAGGACGTAGTCGGTGCGGAACTCGGGCAGCGGCGGGTTTGCGTCGGTCTTGGCCATCAGGCCTCCCTGACCAGGGGACGGCCGAAGTCCGAAGGTGCAGCGGTGGCGGCTTCCTTGGCCTTGGCCCGCTCGCCACGGTTCTGCCAGTAGGCGGCGGTGATGGGAAGAAGAGCCAAGGCGACGACGTGCTCGATGACCACGACGATGTCGCGAATGGCCAGGTAGGTGATGGAGAACGGGAACCAGCCACCCTGGGCCTTGGCCTCGAGGATCGCCCCTGGGCCCACGAAGAAGCGCTCGTTGTTCCAGCCCTCAGAGTCGACCCAGTCGACGAACTGGTCGGGAAGGATGCCAAACCACAGGATCAGCAGCATGAAGACGTAGGCCGAGCCGATCATCGCCTCGCCCCATGTCGTCGGCTGATCGGCGGGCCTTCGGTCTGCATAGACGAAGATGCCGGCGGTCATGCCGATGGTGATCACGAGTGCCGTGATGAATGCGACCACGCTCTACGTCCTCCTTACCAATCCGAACTCGACCTGTAGATCTCGACCCGAGCGCCTCGGCGCGCACGAGGGCGGACCTTGTGAATCGCCTCACAATGTATCCGCACCCGACCGCACGCGAAAACCGTCGAGTTGTCTAATACGCGAAACGGTACCGAACCAAACGAAGGTGCCGCGCCGACTCGACCAGGCTACGCCACCGATCGACCATCGCGGATCATTGTCTTCGGGTCGGTTTCGCGTGGCAGACTGGTGCGACGGTTTTGTCGAGCCCTGGCTGCGCGTTCGCTAGGCTCGCGTGGCGAGACCACCAAGTGAGAGGCGGGCCCACGCGCCCGACCGCCCCTGGCGGAGGAATCTGTGACCGAAGTACCCGAATACCTGCTGGAGCGTTCGCGAGAGCGTCGTCGCGCTCTTGGCCTGCTCGGCGACGATGGCGGCGCGCCCGCCGCGTCGTCCGATGGCGGCGCGTCGCCAGCGCCCGTGGCTGCGGCCCCCGCCCCGGTGGCTGCTGCGGCCCCGGCTGCGGTCGAGTCGAAGCCCGAGCCGCCAAAGCCAGACTCGCCAGAGGTGGCAGCCGCCAAGTCCAGGCACAAGATCCCCATGTGGGTGCTGCCCGTGTTGTTCCTGCTGCCCGTCTGGGGCATCACCTATGTGCAGATGATGGCCGACGAGGAAGTCACCGAGGTCACCGCATTGAGCGAAGGCGCCCAGGTGTACAACGCCCGCGGCTGCGCGGGTTGCCACGGCGCCGGTGGCGGCGGCGGTGTCGGCTATCCGTTCACCGAGGGTTCAGTTCTGCTGACCTTCCCGACCATCGATCCGATGCTCGACTGGATTGCAGCCGGCACGACCGAGTGGGGCGTCGGAAACGTGATCGGCGACCCGAATCGCCCGGGCGGTCCCCACATCGCAGGTGCCCGCGCCGTGATGCCAGGCTTCTCACAGCTGTCCGAGCACGAGATCTACGCCGTTGCTCGCTATGTCCGTGAGCAGCTCGGAGGCGAGGAGCTCGCCGAGGCCGACATCGAAGCCCGCGATCTCGTATGGGAAGAGCTCGGTGGCGGCAGCGGTGGCGCCGGCGGCGGCGGTCACTGATCAACCGTCACCAGGCCTCGACGGATCGGACGTAATTGACGTCTGAGCGCTTCGACGTAGCCGTTGTGGGCGGAGGCATAGCGGGCGCATCAGCGGCCGCTGAGCTGGCTCGGCGGGGCCTGTCGGTGGTTGTACTCGAAAGCCGCGACCAAGCTTCTCGGGCGCCGGGAAACCTGGCTCTGACCCCCCACGCAATCGACTCGCTCGAACGCATGGGGGCTCTCCCCCACGACTGTCACGACGTAACCGGCGTTCGCGTGCTGGCTCACGGCCGCTCGATCGAGGTCGCATTTCCAGACTCCAGGCGGGGCGCCACCGTGGCGAGGGCCAGCGTGCTCGACCGGCTCGCCGAGACGGCCATCGAGTCGGGCGTCAGCTGGTTGTGGTCGACCACAGCCACAAACCCGATCTTCGACGACGGGATCCTGGTGGGATTCGACACCTATTCGGGGCCTGTGTGGTGCAGATTTGCCGTTGTGGCCGATGGGTCGCTGTCGAGGGTCGGGCGTCGCCTCGGTACCGCTCGGCGACGCACCAGGCCTCAAGCGGTAGCAGCGGCGCGAACCATGGCATGCGATGCGGCCGATCGCGGTTGGCTCGACATCGCCATCGACATCCACGATCGCAGGGGCAACAGTGTGCCCGGCATGGCGTGGGCATTTCCCACGGGTGAAAGCGAAGTAGACGTCGGCGTCGGTGTGCTCAGCACCTACCGAGACTCGGATTCGGTGGTCATCGGTGATCTGCTCGAAGACTGGACCGACAAGCTGCCGCGTCGCTGGAACATCGACCCTCACGACACCGAAAGGGCCATGACAGGCCGGATTCCGCTGGGCGACAGCGTGTGGCCGCGGACGGGCCCCAACTGGTTGGCGGTCGGAGATGCCGTGGCGATGACCAGCCCGCTGAACGGGGCCGGCGCAGCCGCGGCGCTGGGTACTGCGAGCCTGGCGATCGATCCGATGGTCGAGGCCGTCCGAAGAGACGACGGGTTGGCGCTACGCGACTACGAAGCGGCCCTAGACACTGCATACGCGGATCAGCTGACGATAGCCAGGCTGATCGCACGCGGGCTGACCCGGCCGCGCGTGGCGGGCCTGTTGACCCGCGTGACCATGTGGACCCAGGGAAACCTCGACCTGGCCATGCACCTGGCCACCGGTCACCGGCCCAGCAGACGGGGTGC
>JAGQSP010000365.1 GCA_020439485.1 Acidimicrobiales bacterium
TCTCGCAACATCTCTGTCAGCGCCCACCTGGCGGCCGTGAACGCCGTGATGGCCGGCGCAACCCCCGACTACTTCCCTGTGATCGGGGCTGTGTTGCAGGCCATGTCAGAGCCGAGGTTCCGCCTGCACCTTCCGACCACCAGCACCGGTGGGGCCGCGATGCTCATCGCGGTCAACGGCCCCATTCGAGATCAGATCGGCGTGCACTATCGCGAGAACCTGTTCGGGCCCGGGTTTCGTGCCAACGCCACCATCGGGCGCACCGTTCGGCTGGTGCTGCGCAACTGTCTCTCGGCAATTCCCGGAGTGCTCGACAAGTCGACCCAGGGCAACCCCGGCAAGTACTCGTTGTGTTTCGGAGAGGACGAGGCCGCCAGCCCCTGGGAACCGTTTCACACCACCCGCGGCTTCGACCCGTCGACGTCTACCGTCACCGTGTTCCCGGCCGAGGCGGGCCACAACATCGTCAATCACGGAGCCGCGGACCCCGAGGTCTTGTTGCGCTGCTTCGCCGACACGATGGCAGCCGGTGGAAGCTTCTCGCCTGGCTACTCGATCATCGTCTTTGCTCCCGAACACGCCCACAAGATCGGGGCGGCGGGCTGGGACCGAACCCGGGTGCAAGAGTTCCTGTACGAACACGCCTGTCGGTCGCTCGCCGACCTGAAGGCCATGGGCAAGATCGAGGCTGCCGGCTCCGACCCCGACTGGAACTCGCCCAACTGGCGCCCCTCCGGCAACCAGACCATCGGCCCAGGTGACGACCAGCGGATGATCCACCGGGGCTGGGGACCCGACGACATATCGCTGTTCGTCGGCGGTGGTTCGGCCGGCGGCCACTCGGCCTTTTTCCCATCGTGGAGCCGCGCCCGTATCGTTGCCCCTGTCACCAAGGAGATCGTGCTGCCATGACGGTTCTCATCCACGACCCTCGCCCACCGGCATCGACCGCGCTGGTAGACCCCGCCCCTCGCCTGGCCACGCTCGACGGAGCGGTCGTCGGCTTGGTTCACAACACCAAGGCCCACGGCATGGAGCTGATGGAGATGGTGGTCGAAGAGCTGCGGCACCGATACGACATCGCCGAGGTGATCAAGCTGAGCCCTGGCCCCGGTTATCTGGGCAGTATGGAAACGGCCAGGCCGTTCGCCGAGCAGGCGATGGCCATCATCTCGGCCATCGGCGACTGAGGATCGTGCTCGTCGGGCAGTGTGCTCGACTCGATCATCTTCGAAAAGCTCGGGGTTCCCGCCGCAGCCATCGTCACCAAGCCGTTCGTAGCGACGTGCAACGCCCTGGCCGAACTGCAATCGATGCCCGGCTACCGGTTCGTACAAGTCGAGCACCCGATCACCAGCCTGACCCTTGACCAGCTGCGAAGCAGGGCCCGCCAGGCCGCACCGTACGTCGAGGCGCTGCTGGTCGACGGCGTGCCATGGCCCGTCGATGCCCAAGGCACAGTTCGGCCAGGCGACAAGCCGACCGAACCCGACGGCGCGCTGGACGCGCTGATCGAAGACCTCGCAGCCGGGCTTCGGGCCGACGGCGCCGACCTGACCGGCTCCTACCTCGACGCTCGAACGGTGCGGCTGGTGCTGCACATCCCCGACCAGGCGTGCGCAGAGTGCATCATGCCTGCGACCCACCTGATCCCGATCTTCGAGATGCGAGCGGCCGAGCATCTGGGGCCGGGCGTGCAGATCGAGTTGGACGACCCGCGCCTGCAGCACTGAGTGCGACCACCATCGAGCTCTAGGCCCGTGCGCACTAGGGTCACACCATGAGCGCTATCTCGATTGCACAAGACCCGGCTGCTGTGGGCGTGTCCGGCGAACGGCTCGAACGCATCGGCCCCGCCATGCAGGAATACGTCGACCGTGGGGTGGTTCGTGGGATCAGCACCATCGTCGCCCGGCGGGGCCAGGTGGTGCACCGCAGCCTGCACGGTCACCAGGACGCCGAAGCCGGTGTGCCGATGGCCGACGACACCATCTTTCGCGTCTACTCGATGACCAAGCCCATCGTGTCGACAGCCCTGATGCTGTTGCACGAGGAGGGTCGCTTCCAACTCGAACAGCCCGTCGCAGCATTCCTGCCGTCGTTTGCGGAACAGAAGGTCATGGAGGCCGACGGTTCGATGGTCGATGCGGTGCGGCCGTTCAGCATCGGCGATGCGCTGGGTCACACCAGCGGACTCACCTACGACTTCATGCTCGACAATCCGGTGGCCGGGCTGTACCGCGAGGCCCGCGTCATGAACGATGCTTCGCGCCCCCTCGACGAGCTGATCGAGACCATCGCGTCCCTGCCTCTGGCCTTCCAGCCCGGTGAGCGCTGGCATTACTCGGTGGGCATCGACGTGGCCGCCCGCCTGATCGAGGTGATAGCCGATCAGCCGCTCGGCGACTTCCTGGCCCAGCGGATCTTCGAACCCCTCGGCATGTCAGACACCGCATTCGGCGTTCCCGACGACAAAGCTCACAGGCTGTCGGCCATGTATGGCCTGCCCGACCTCGTCGGCAACGGCTACCACGCCGGCAACCTGGTCGAGGCTGCCCTCGCCGGCTTCAACGAGCGCATCGACGTCGACGAGACCTATCCCACCTCGACCCCCGAAACGTTCGTTCGCGGCGGGCTCGGCCTGTTCTCGACTATCGACGACTACTACCGCTTTGCCCAGATGCTGGCCAACGG
>JAGQSP010000366.1 GCA_020439485.1 Acidimicrobiales bacterium
CCCTCAGGCGGGTGCGCGAGCTGCCGATGGCAAGGGCCCGAGAGCTGGCCGTCGATGCGGCCATGGGCCTCGTGGGCGACTGACGCAGAACGCGAAAGTGGGCCGACCCCACCGGGCCGGCCCACTTGCTTGCTAGCTAGGTTCGGTTGATCACTCGGACTCTGCGGGTTCTGCCTTGGGCAGTTCCCGGTCGATCCAGAAGACGACCACGCCGAGGGCCACGAAGATCAGGCCGAGGCCACCGAGCAGGGCGGCGAAGCCCAGGCCCATCTGCAAGACGTTGGCGGTGACCGCACCGATGCTGAGCTCTGCGACCAGGGCGTGAGCCGTGCCGCTCCAGGCACCTTCACGAGCGGGGCCGTCGAGCAGGTCGGTACGGTTGAATTCGGTCCAGTAGCGTTCGGCGACGGGCACGGTGTAGGTGCCAGGCTCGAGGACCTGACCCTGATAGGCCTCGACCACGCCGTTGTAGGTGCCATCGGGACCGAGCCGCTCGGAGGCGATCGCCGCTGCGATGTCGTCCTCGGTGAGGGTGATGTTCTGCTCTCCGTGCAGGGTGTGATAGACGATCGTCGCCATCTGGTACATGTACTCGCTGGCGGTGTTGATGACCGGATCGTCAGGGTCCAGGTCGCCGTCGACCACCGGGTACTTGTAGTCGTCCTTCAGCAACGACATGATCGCGTCTGCGCCTTCTGTGGTGCCGCGGTCGATCAGATCGCCGTCTTCGTTGTAGGTCAGGGTCACGTTCTGCTCGTCGCTGAAAGCGTTCAGCGAGTCATAGCCAGCCGAGACCTTGCTGTAGGCAACGCCTGCGCCGATCAGGAAGCCAAGCCCGATCACCACCATCAGGGCGCCGAGAAGGGCAAGCCTCTTCCTCATTGGAATCATTCTCCTTAGTAGGCAACGGGCCCAATATGACGCCTTTGTCCGGTGCTGTGGAGGGTCGTTGTGCCCTGGTCGTCCGGCCCTTTCGATTGGAACGTTCGTAACCGAGTCTTGAACGTGAGACGTCGATCGGAGAGTCATGTCTACGCGCCGTTGGTTGTATCGGTTCGACCAGGTTGATGAAGCACAGGAGTACGTCGGGGGCGACTGGGAAGACGTGCGGGGGTTGTTGGGAGGCAAGGGCGCCAACCTCGGTGACATGACCCGGCTGGGAATACCCGTTCCGCCAGGCTTCGTCGTCACCACCGAGGCGTGTAACGCCTACCAGGGCGCCGATGGCGAGCTTCCCGATGGGCTCTGGGACCAGGTGCTCGAGGCGATGGGCTGGTTGGAAGAACAGACCGGTAAGAACTTCGGCGACCCGGCCAACCCACTTCTGGTTGCGTGTCGGTCGGGTGCCAAGTTCTCGATGCCGGGCATGATGGACACCGTTCTCGACATCGGCCTCAACGACGAGGTCGTCCAGGGCATGGCCGCCGCTACGGGCAACGAACGCTTCGTGCTCGACTCGTATCGCCGGCTGATCCAGATGTTC
This sequence comes from Acidimicrobiales bacterium, assembly GCA_020439485.1. Classification (GTDB taxonomy): domain Bacteria; phylum Actinomycetota; class Acidimicrobiia; order Acidimicrobiales; family Poriferisodalaceae; genus JAAETH01. Next base: position 1,484 of record JAGQSP010000366.1, read on the forward strand.
GGAGGGGTCGTCCTGGGCGTGGCCGACGAGGCCTTCGAGCACGTGTTGCGCACCCAGAGATCGCGTGCAGGGGTTGCCAGCGACGCCGAACTCAGCATCGACGACCTCAAGACCATCATCAACTCGTTCAAGACCGTCGTGGGCCTGCATTCAGACGTCGAGTTCCCGACCGACCCCTATGTCCAGCTGCGCATGGCGGTTCAGGCAGTTTTCGAGAGCTGGGGCAGCCGGCGCGCCCACGACTATCGCGTCGCGTCGGGCATAGCGCACGATCTGGGTACCGCTGTGAACGTGGTGACCATGGTGTTCGGCAACATGGGCGACGACTGCGCCACCGGCGTTGCGATGAGCAGGGACGCGACCACGGGCGAAGACCACCTGGAAGGCGACTACCTCATCAACGCCCAGGGCGAGGACGTTGTCGCTGGGATCCGTCCCACCAAGAACATCGCCGACCTGGCCGG
>JAGQSP010000367.1 GCA_020439485.1 Acidimicrobiales bacterium
GGTCAGCGTCACCCGGCAAACCAGCATCGGCTGCTGGCACCCCCTCTGTGGCCTGACGCCGTACCCCACTTCCGGCACGCGGCGGAGGCCTACCTCGACGAGATGGAGGCCATCAGCAGGATGCTCGACGGCCTGATCGGCGGCCTGCTGGGAATCGCCGACCTAGCCGCTCGCTCGAACGTTGGTCCTGACACGATGGCGTGCATCCGGTATCAGGCGGGCGCCGACGAGGCCGAGTCGGGCAGTTCGCGTATGGGCGCCCACAGCGACTACACGACCTTCACCGTTCTGCGCGCAGACCCGGTCCCTGGGCTGGAGATCTTCATCGGAGGCCGTTGGGTTCCGGTGGTGCCCGAGCCGGGGGCTCTGATGGTCAACACGGGCGATCTGCTGGCGATATGGACCAACGACCGATGGCCATCGACGCTTCATCGGGTTCCGCTGCGCGGCGACGGAACCGATGCGCCCCTGCGACGATCTGTCGCGTACTTCCACTATCCCGATCTCGACGTCGTGGTCGAGCCTTTGCAGCGTTTCACTTCCGACGAAGAGCCTCGTCGATATGGGCCCGTAACGGTGGCCGATCACCTCGCTGGCAAGCTCCTCGGCCCCAAACAGATGACCGCCTCCGAGGGTGCTTCGACGCTGGGCGACCGGCGACTGTGAAAGGTTCCGAGCCGAGGCCGCTGGCACCGCTGCCGGTAAGGCTGGTCTTGATGGCCGTCGGCTTCGTCTCGCTGGGTCTCGGAATCGTAGGGCTCGTGCTTCCGGTGCTTCCGACCACACCGTTTGTGCTGTTGGCGTCTGTCTGCTTCGCCCGCTCTTCTCCGCGGTTTCACGCCTGGCTGCTGAACACTCGTCTGTTCGGTCCCCTGATCCGCAACTGGGACGAGAGCAGGTCGTTCTCGAAGCGAGCGAAGACATCGGCTGTCGCCAGCATCGCCATCGTGGGAGGAGGTTCGGCGTTCTGGATTGTCGAGCCGCTTTGGGCTCGCTCTGCCATGGTGGCAGTGTTGGCAGCTGTGTCGGTGTGGATCGTCACCCGTCCGACCGCACCATCGGCCCGAGAGATGCGGCCTTCCGCAGGTCAGGCCAGAAAGAGCTTGTAGGCCGGGTTGTGAGACTCGTCCCAGTATCGGTAGCCGACCGTGGACAAGAAGTCCTGGAACTGGGACTGCTCTTCCGGCGGCACCTGGATACCCACGAGCACTCGCCCATAGTCGGCGCCGTGATTGCGGTAGTGGAACAGCGAGATGTTCCAGTCGGGGGCCATGGCGTTCAAGAACCGCAGCAAGGCTCCGGGGCGCTCGGGAAACTCGAAGCGATACAGCTGTTCGTTGACCGCCAGGTCGGAGCGCCCACCAACCAGGTGTCGCAGATGCACCTTCGCCAGCTCGTCGTCTGTCAGATCGATCGCCGACAACCCTGCGCCTTCGAAGGCCTGGGCCAGTTCGGCCGCAGCCTTGCGGTTGGTTATCTCGACACCGACGAAGACGTGGGCCTGGTCAGGGTCTCCCATCCGATAGTTGAACTCGGTCACGTTGCGGTCGCCCAGGACCTCGATGAATCGGCGGAAGCTGCCCGGGGTCTCAGGGATTGTCACAGCGAACACGGCTTCTCGCCGTTCGCCGATTTCGGCCCGTTCCGCAACGAAACGCAAACGGTCGAAGTTCATGTTGGCGCCGCACGCCACCGCCACCAGGGTCTGACCCGACACATCGTTTCGGTCGACGTATGACTTCAACCCGGCGATGGCCAGAGCTCCCGAGGGCTCGAGGATGGCGCGAGTGTCGGTGAACATGTCCTTTATCGCGGCACACACCTGGTCGGTGTCGACCCTGATGACCTCGTCGACGAACTCGGATGCAACTCGAAAGGTCTCCTCGCCGACCAGCTTCACAGCCGTTCCGTCACAAAACAGGCCCAC
>JAGQSP010000368.1:0-1291 GCA_020439485.1 Acidimicrobiales bacterium
CATCTGAAGCGGATGCTGGGGTCACAACACGACGTGATCGTGGTTTCGCCCAACAGCCGATGGAACTGGATTCCCTCGAACATCTGGGTCGGCGTCGACAAGATGAAGGCCAAGGATGTCGTGTTCGCACTCGAGCCGGTCTATCGGCGCAAAGGCATCGAGTTCCATCAGGCCAAAGCGGTGGCGGTCTGGCCAGCAGGCTCGGAACGCATCGCTGCACCACACGTCGACGTCGTCTACACCGCAAGTGATCACCGCGGGCAGAGCGCCCAGGTGGCCTACGACTTTCTCGTCATTGCCACCGGCCCGCAGTTGCGCTTCGACCTGACTCCGGGTCTGGGCCCCGACCACAACTCGGTGTCGGTGTGCAGCGCAGACCACGCAACCCAGGCCGCAACGAAGCTGTCGGCGGCGATCAAGCGGATGAAGCAGGGTCAGCCTCAGACGCTGGTGATCGGCATGGGCCACGGTGCGTGCACCTGTGAGGGAGCCGCGTTCGAGTACGTGTTCAACGTCGACCACGTGCTGCGCGAGAACGGGGTGCGCGAGTTGGCCGACGTTGTCTATCTGACCAACGAGCACGAACTCGGCGACTTTGGGGTGGGCGGGATGGTGTTCGAGAAGCAAGGCCAGACGCTGACCAGCGAGGATTGGATGAAGAGCCTGTTCCACGAGCGCGGAATCAGGGTGATTCACCAGGCACATGTCACCTCGGTCGAACCCGGCGTCGTCAACTATGAGCAGATCGACGGCACCGTCGACTCGCAGCCATTCGACTTCGCTATGCTGCTGCCGCCATTTCGAGGGGTCACCATGAGCGCCTTCGGTCGCGACGGCTCCGACATCACCGCGGAGATGTTTGCGCCCAATGGCTTCGTGCGCGTCGATGCCGATTACTCGAACAAACCCTACGAACAATGGTCGGCACGCGATTGGCCGAACACCTACGAAAGTCCGGGCTTCCCGAATGTGTTCGGGGTAGGCATCGCCTTCGCTCCTCCCCACGCCATATCCAGGCCATACACCACACCAAGCGGCGCGCCGGTGGCGCCTGCGCCACCTCGCACTGGCATGCCCTCGGGTGTGCAGGGTCACACGGTCGCCAAGACCATCGCCGATCGCATCCACAAATCCGACCCGTCGGCCGCCGCCCACACCGCGTCGATGGCCAAGATGGGCGCGGCGTGTATCGCCTCCATCGGCGCCGGGTTGAGGCACGGAGCCGCGGCAACCATCACGATGACCCCCATCGTCCCCGACACCGAACGCTTCGGAGCCACAGGTCGAGACG
>JAGQSP010000368.1:1376-1605 GCA_020439485.1 Acidimicrobiales bacterium
CCGGGCTGGTGGCTGATCCCGGAGTGAGTCGATGGATCGTGCAACCGACCAATACAACGCTTCGATCGAGGCGACGGCGCTGCCAACAGATCGCGAGTTCGACCGTCGGCGGAACCTGGTCGTGCAGGCGTGGCGGTTCGTGGTGTTGAACCTGAAGATCCTCAGGCTCAGCCGTCAGAAGCACTGACCGCCACGGGCGGCTTCGAATACTCGGTGGGGGCCGATATGA
>JAGQSP010000369.1 GCA_020439485.1 Acidimicrobiales bacterium
TCGGTCGGCCACGGCCACCCCGCGGTGGTTGCAGCCATGGCCGAACAGGCGGCCAGCGTCGACTATGTACACGCCACACAGTTCGCGGCGCCCAGCCTCGAGCGTTATGCCGATGCCGTGGCCCAGATCGCCCCGGTCGACGGGGTGCGCGTCTTCCCAGTCAGCGGCGGCAGCGAGGCCAACGAGACGGCACTGAAGCTGGCGCGCCAGTACCACCTGGCCCGGGGCGAAGACCGGCACCTGATCGCTGCCCGCGAGGGCGCGTACCACGGCAACACCAGGGGGGTGCTCGATGCCTCCGACAGGCGCGCCCTGGCCAGTGGATACGAACCGTGGATCGGCAAGACCCTGCGCGTGCCTATGGCACACCCGTACCGAGACGACCGCTCCGGCGCCGAGATCGCCGCCGAAACCGAGCGCATCATCGTCGAGGCGGGCGCCCACAACGTGGCCGCGTTCATCGCCGAGCCCGTCAGCGGAGCCACCCTGGCGGCCTCGGTGCCGCCACCCGACTATTGGCCTGCCATCGCCGACATGTGCAGGCGCCACGGCATCTTGCTGGTTCTCGACGAGGTCATGACCGGATTCGGCCGCACCGGTCGGTGGTTCGCCGCCGAACACTGGGGCCTGCGACCAGACATCGTCACCTCGGGCAAAGGCGCCTCCAGCGGCTATTGGCCGCTGGGCCTGTGCCTGGCCTCGGGCGACGTCTACGACGCCGTCGCGGACGCCGGCAACTTCGTGCACGGCTTCACGTGGTCTCATCACCCGATCGGTGCGGCGGTCGCCGGGGCCGTGCTGGACGTGATGAGGTCCGAAGGGCTGGTCGAACAGGTTCCTGCCAAGGGCGACAGGTGCCGTATGCGTTTGAGCGAAGCCCTCGGCGATCATCCCAACGTCGGCGACATACGTGGCATCGGCCTGATGACCGGTGTCGAGTTCGTGGCCGACCGGTCAACGAAGGCACCATTCGACCGGTCGCAGCGCGTCGCCGAGGCGGTGGTGGAAGCCTGCTTCGAGCGGCGGATGACCATCTACCCGTGCACCTCGGCGGTCGATGGTCACACCGGCGACGCGGTGATGTTGGGCCCTCCGCTGTCGGTCACCGACGTCGAGCTCGACGAGATGGTCGACCGCCTGATCGACGCCGTGTCGGCTGTGGGTCAGCTGTCGAGGCCGTAGACGTCTCGAGCCGCCTCGGGCGAGATCACACCGTCGCGCAGGTCGCGTTCGACCAGTTCGCGGTCTCGCCCTTTCGGGTCGCCCCAACCGCCGCCGCCCGGCGAGCGCGACACCATCCGCACAGGCCCGAACTGTTGCAAGCCGTACTTCGGAGCCACGAACGGCTCGCTTTCGAGGTCGTCCAACGGGTACAGCAGGATCTCGCCGCCCGCGCCTTCGCCGCCCCCGTCGACGCCCCAACCGGTGGGCGAACCCACACCCTCACCGCGAAACGACCATCTGGCGGGCGCCAGGACATCGACCTCGTACTCGATGCCCGTGCCGCCGCGAAAGGTGCCAGGACCACCGCCGTCGCAGCGGAACTCTTGGCGTCGGAAGATCACCGGATACTGAGACTCGGCGAACTCGACGTTGGGCAGGTTCAGACCTCCGAGCGCTATCAGGTGGCCGATCTGGTTGAACCCATCACGCGCTGGCGTCGCACCGCCTCCGGCTGCGGCGCTCCAGTGGTACATCACGAACGGTTTCGAACCGTCGTGTCCCGCGGTCACGCCGAAGATGTTCTTGCCCCACCCTGCCAGCGACCTGGACGGGTCGGCCTGGGCCATGCAGCGCCACACCAGGTGCACGATTTCGTGGGCGGGTATCACCGTGTTCATCGTCATCGGGGCAGGGGGCCTGGCGTTGACGATCGAACCCTCGGGGGCGATCATCTCGACGCACCTGAACGTGCCCTCGTTGCGCGGCAGATCGGGGTCGAAGAACGATGCCAGCCCCATCGACACCGCACTCCACGTATTGACCCAGCCGCTGTTCTTGAACCCAGCGATCTGGTCGTCTGTACCGGTGAAGTCGACTGTGACCTGGTCGGCGGCGATGGTCAACGCCATCTCGATCTTCAGATCTGCTGGGCCAAAGCAGTCGTCTTCCCAGTGTTCGGTTGCCGTCCAAGTGCCATCGGGGAGGGCCGAGATCAGCGTCCGGAACACCCTGTCGGCGTGGTCGCACACCGAGTCGAAGGCCGCCAGAGCCACATCGAGACCGAGATCATCAACCAGCTCGACGACCCGTCCGGCGCCGATCCGGGTAGATCCCAGCATCGCCCTGAGGTCTCCGTCGAGCAGCTCGGGCGTGCGTGAGTTCAACAGCAGCAGGCGCCACAGATCGTCGTTGACCTGATCTTGGTGGACCAGGCGCACCACGGGTATGCGGATGCCCTCGTGATAGATCTCGCGGGCTTCGGGGTTGTAGGTGCCCGCCGCGCCGCCGCCGATGTCGCTTTGATGGGCCCGGTTGCAGCAGAACGCGATCAGCTGTCCCTGGGTGAACACCGGCCTGGCCACCACCCAGTCGGGCAGATGGTTGCCGCCGGCCTCGTACGGGTCGTTCAGCAAGAACACGTCGCCGTCTGCGATCGTGTCGCCGAAGTGGTCGATGACGGCACGAACAGCGAACCCACCACCACCGGTGTGGATTGGTATTCCGTCTGCGGTGGACACGAGCACGCCGTGACGATTCGTCGCGAAACACGAAAAGTCGTGGCTCTGGCTGAAGATCGGGCTGCGCGCCGTGCGGGTCATGACCCAACCCATGTGGCGACATAGATGGTCGAGGCGGGCCTGAACCAGCGCGATCTGGACGGGATCGTTCATCGCAGCACTATCTCCAGGTCACTGCCCGCCATGACGTTCAGTCTGTCGCCCTGGCC
>JAGQSP010000370.1:0-1350 GCA_020439485.1 Acidimicrobiales bacterium
GCCAGAACTATGTCGGCCTGGCCGAACATCTCGGCCATGGCCTCGTCGAGCTCGACCCTCCTGGCCTCGGCACGGGCCAGCGAGTTGATGTCGATGCGCTGCTCGGCCGACCGGTGCCCTGCCCTTTCGATGCTGCCCAGATCGTCGGCACAGGCCGGCCATCTGTCGCCCAGCGACTTGCGGACGCCGATGGCACCCGTCAGTCCCCAAGCCGCCATGATCCTGGGCAACTGCAGGTCGATCTCGACCCGCTGCATGCCACTGGCCGCTATCAGCTCGTCGGCGGCGGCGATGACCAGCTCGGTGGTCTCTGGGCCCACGGTTGCACAACCCAGGTCTGGAACCACCGCTACGCGCAGTGTCTTGATCTCGTCCAGGTGCGAACCGAGACCGGCTTCGTAGCCCTCGACACGCGGCAGCGACTTGGGGTCTCGCAGGTCGAATCCGTTGGTCACATCGAGAAAGCGGGCAGCGTCGCGCACGCTGCGGTTGACCGACCCCTCGACCGAAGTCGCATTGCCCAAGATCACGCCAGGACCACGCGGGATACGCCCGTACGTAGACTTCAGCCCGATGAGACCGCAGAAGCCCGCGGGTATACGAATCGATCCGCCGCCGTCGCTGGCGGTTGCCAGGGCGAACAGGCCACCGGCGACGCCCGCCGCCGAGCCGCCCGAGCTGCCACCCGGTGTTCGCTCGCGGTTCCACGGGTTGCGGGTCGCACCGTGCAGCTTCGTGAACGTCTGATTGGTGCCGCCGAACTCACTCGAGGTCGTCTGCACCGCTGCCACGGCCCCAGCCGCCTTCAGCCGCTCGACAGACACACTGTCGCGGTCGAACACCTGGTCGGCCAGAGCCAACGAGGCCTGGGTGGCAGGCCACCCCGCAACGGCGAGCAGTTCTTTCACCGCCAGCGGCACTCCACCGAACGGCAGCGAAACATCGGCGTTGGCGGCCGCCTCGCGGGCCGCTTCGGCGTCGATGTAGCACACCGCGTTGAGGTCGCTCGCCTCGACGGCGGCCAGGGTGGCCTCGAGCTCCTCGGACGGGCTTCGCTCGCCCGCCCGAAACGCATCGACGAGGCCCACTACGTCTCCGGTCCACGGCTGTTCGCTCATGTACAGAGCCTGCCGCACGTCGGAGCCGGGCACCAACCCAAACCGCGCCCTATGGGGTGTCGTCTATGAGCGAACGAAACCGGGAGAGCTCATCGGGGGCGATACCGAGGCTGTGCTGGGGCGTCGGATATGCGCCCGAGATCACGTCGGCTCGAAACTCCGAGAAGGCGGCTATCGAGTCTTCGTACAGGCGCTTGTACTCGGCCCGGTGGTCTCGGTAGACCTTGGCGTG
>JAGQSP010000370.1:1406-3701 GCA_020439485.1 Acidimicrobiales bacterium
CCGACCCGGCGCCCATGCCGATGGTCAACAGGTCGAGGCGCGACGAGATCTCGGCGGCGACCGGCGCAGGAACGATCTCGATCTCCACGGCGAACGCGCCGGCGTCTTGATAGGCCAGCGCGTCGCGGTAGATACGCCAAGCGTCGTCGGCCGTCTTACCCACGGCCTTGAAACCACCCACCCAGGTGCGCTTGTAGGGGACGAAACCGACGTGGCCAACGGTGGGTATCGCCTCGGCAGCAAACGCCTCGACGTAGGCCAGACTCTGGGGGCAGTACACAGCGTCGGCACCCAACTCGAGGGCCCGATATGCGGCACCCAACGCTTCGGGAATGCTTGCATGACGGCCGTAGACCAGGCCTACCGTGAGGAAGGTGTCGGGTGCGGCCGCTCTGACCGCGGCGATGTCACCACCCTCCCAGTGAATGACCATGTCGACGCCGGCCGCGTTGCAAGCGGCCGCCTCCTTGGCGTTTCGGATGTAGACCTGGCAAAACCTGCGGGTGCCCTTGGCATCGAGCAGGTCCTTCACGGTCAACCGAGCCATACGCGCTCCTTCGTCGGTCGCTGGGGGTTCAGCCGGAAGAGGCCGCTACCAGGTGGGCCATGATCATGTCACCACCGGCGTTCATCCAACCCTTGCCCTGCGCATAGGCCAACATGGCTTCAAAGCCCGCCGACCATGTTGCGTCGCCGGCCGGGGCCAGGCCACGAACCTGGTCGACCCTCACCCAAACGTGATCGTTCGAGGGCGAGCCGGCCTCAGCGGTGCCCAGCGCGACCGACACCTCCGACGGCGTCGCGTCGGCGGGTGCCTCGACGTGGAACCCGTCGAAAGCGTGTGGATCGACGAGCTCGACCGAGCCGTTCTGTGGAGTCACTTTGACGATCATGAATCACCAAGTATGGCCCGCCTGGGCGAGCCGCTATTCGATGTCGGCGAGGATCGAGCGGAAGCGCTCGGCATCGTCGGGGGTCTCGACAGGAATCGAGAACTCGATGCGATCGACCCGGTTTGCATAGCGCTCGTTGAGCTTGGCCGCTATCTCGTCGTAGGTGCCGATCGTGGCCACGGTGTTCAGCATCTCGTCGCTGACCAGGCCGGGCAGCTCGTCCCAGCGTTTCTCGCGCGACAGCACCGAAGCCTGCCTTGCGATGTCTCCCCAGTCGTGCAGTTCGAAGGTCTGGCGATACGACGGGGTCGAGAGGTAGAACGCCACACGGGCGCGCACCGTGCGCACCACCTTTTCGAGGCGCTCCTCGTCTGGAGCGGTGCCGATGAGCGGCTTCATGCAGACCTCCACGTCGTCGACGTTGCGGTCGGTGCGTGCGGCTCCCCTGGCGAGGTTTGGCAGAACCCGCTCGTCGATATATCGGGGGGTACACACCGGGTGCAATCGCACCCCGTCGGCGACCTCGCCGGCGAGGGCGCACATGTTGGGACCGATGGCCGCTATGTGCACGGGGATGTCGGGATGCTCGATGGGGCCGGGGTCGAACAGGGGCACCATCACATCGAGCTTGTAGTGCTGGCTCTCGAACTGCAGCGGGGTGCGGTTCTGCCAACAGTCCCACACCGCCCGCATGGCGTTGACGTAGTCGCGCATCCACGGCGCCGGGGCGTGCCATTTGAGGCCATAGCGCCGCTCGATGTGAGCCCTCACCTGGGTGCCCAAACCCAGCAGGAACCTACCGTTGGACACCTTCGACAGCGACCAGGCCGACAGGGCCGTGGCCGTTGGGCTGCGCGGGAATGCCATCGCCACCGAGGTCCCGAGCTGGATCGTCGAGGTCGTGGTCGAACCGAGCGCCAGCAGCTGGAACGGATCGTCCTTGGTTTCCTCCACCAGCACTGCTCCGAGACCCACCTCCTCGGCGGTGCGGGCCAGCTCTGCAAAGCGCCTGATGTCCAGCGGCGTGTCGGGTTCGCGCAGCCCCGGGTCGAGCTTTCCGAGTGGAAGGAGCGATTCGACGATCATTCCGGTACCCTACCCACAACCTGGTCGGGCATTCCGACCGGTGGGTTCGCAGACGGGTTTCGGTTCTTCTGTCCATCGAACCACCCGTATCCCCCAAGGCCGCCCCAAACGGGGTAGGCGAAACTCGAACCCATTGCTGCCCGCCGCCGCGGGCAAGGAGCTAGATGTCCCCCACATTCGCCCAACTGGGCGTTCCCGATCCGATCTGTCGCGCGCTGGCCAAGCGAGGCATCGATCACCCCTTCGAAATCCAGGCCGCCACCATCGCCGACGCCCTCGCGGGCCGCGACGTGTGCGGTCGTGCCCCCACCGGTTC
>JAGQSP010000370.1:3807-20117 GCA_020439485.1 Acidimicrobiales bacterium
GCCGAACTGCGCAGCTTCTCGGGTCGCGTCACAGTCGGCGTCGTCTATGGCGGCGTCGGCTACACCGGCCAGATCAACCAGATGCGCAAGGGCGTCGACATAGTCGTCGCCTGCCCGGGCCGTCTCGAGGATCTGATCGATCGCAATGCGATAAGCCTGGCCGACGTCGACCGTGTGGTCGTGGACGAAGCAGACCGCATGGCAGACATGGGCTTCCTTCCGGCTGTCAAGCGCCTGCTGGACCAGACCACTCCGACGCGCCAGACCGTGTTGTTCTCGGCGACCCTCGACGGCGAGGTGGCCAAGCTGACCCAGCGCTACCAGAACAACCCCGTGACCCACGAGGTCGGCGACGCCACACCCGACATCACCTCCGCCGAGCACCGCTTCTGGGCCGTCGACAAGACCGAGCGGGTCGATGCCAGCGTGAAGGTGATCTCCGACGCTGGCCAGGCGGTGGTCTTTTGCCGCACCCGTCACGGCTCTGATCGCCTGGCAAAGCAGTTGAACCGCAGCGGCGTCACGGCCGCGGCCATCCACGGAGGCCACGCCCAGAATCGGCGCACCCGCACCCTCGACGAGTTCACCAGGGGCAAGGTCCAAGCCCTGATAGCGACCGACGTCGCAGCTCGTGGCATACACGTCGACGACGTTGCCGCCGTCATACATTTCGATCCACCGGCCGATCACAAGACATACATCCACCGCTCGGGGCGCACTGCGCGCGCCGGTCGCAATGGTGTGGTCGTGTCGCTGGTACAGCCCGACCAGGTCGCAGACCTGAAGACCCTCCAGCGTCAGCTGGGGTTCGCTGAAACCGAACCGGGTCATGTCGGATCGGGACCGGTCAACAAGGCCGCTCCCGCCAACAACAACCGCGGTGAAGGCGCAGCCAAGGCACGCCGAAGCCGTAGAGTCAAAGATGAGCCGGTCACGAGGCCGTCTCGGAAGAAAGCAAGTGCAATGCAAGGAACTGTCAAGTTCTTCAATAGCGAAAAGGGCTTCGGCTTCATTTCGCGCGAAGGCGAGGACGATGTGTTCGTCCACTACTCCAACATCGAGGGGAGTGGCTTCCGGTCGCTCACCGAAGGACAAAAGGTGGAGTTCGAGGTCGGCGCCGGCCGGAAGGGCCCTGAGGCCCAGAACGTACGAGCCATCTGACGGGCAGATCCGCCCGCGGTCGACGCCGTCGCCCATTGGGGCGGCGGCGTTTCGCCGTTTTGGGGCCGTGATCAGCCCAACACCGCAACAGCGGTGACGACCACCACCGCCACACCCAGGAACAGCTGCTGCATGCCCACGACCTTTGCGGGTCGAACCGGGCCTCGCGACCACCCCAGGTTCAGCAACGCGGCGCCGGCCACGGCCACCAACGCGCCCAGCGGGACCGCACCCAGCAGCCACGCCATCAGCACCGCAGCGGCGGCCAGAGCCTGGGCCAGGTCGCTGTGCCACCTCGTGATCGGACGCCCGTGAGCTCTGAGCACCTGATTTCGGGCGTATGGGATAGCCGCAGCTGCACGAGCTGACACGACGGCCCAAAGGCCCAAGGCCAGCGACGCCGACCCATCGCCGGCCAACACGATTGCGGTAACCACCGACCCCATTCCCACGGTTCCGGCCAGCTCCGGCACTAGTCGCCTGCTGCGCGAGCGCATGTCGAACCACAGCTCGACACCGACCAATGGCGCGGCAACCGCCAGGGGCACCCAGAACCGGGGGTCGAGCGACCAGGAGAACGCGGCCAAACCCAGGGCTGCGATCGCAACCAACTCGGCGGTGGCGATTCTTGCGGCCACCTGCGTTCGGTCGAGAGTGCGGCCACGCCAGCGGTCGACCAACACCACTTTTAAGGGCGTCCTGGCGACGAACGCCAGCATGGCAGCAAGGCCCAGCGCTGCGCCTGCTGGCGACCATTCGACGACGAGCCCCAGCACGATCGGCTCGGCGGTGAGGCTCCATCCCCCGTGTTCGGTAGGTATCGCCACTTGGCGCCACAAGGGCCTGGGTCGCGCCCCTTCGGGCCCCGATCCGGGCGCTGGGTGTTCGACGCTTTGCACCTTGGCAGTATCTGCAGCCAGGCACGACCGGTCGAGGGGCGAAGGTCCTGCACGGCTCAGGTCTGATCAGTCGAGCGCGGCTCGGCTGGGTAGGTTGGCGTCCAGGAACATCGGGCAACATTTTGGAGACGCGGCCATGGGCCAAAAGTGGACAACCCAGGACATGCCTGATCAGTCGGGCAGGGTCGCGGTGATAACGGGTGCCAACTCGGGCCTGGGCCTCGAGACCGCGCGGGCTCTTGTAGCCAAGGGCGCACACGTCGTGATGGCTGTGCGCAGCCTCGAGCGCGGTCAGGAGGCGGCCGACGACATCAAGCGTGATGTACCTGACGCCCAGCTCGAGGTTCAGCAACTCGACCTGGCATCGCTCGAATCGATCCGCGCTGCGGCAGCCCACGTGGTCAACGCCCACGATCGAATCGACCTGCTGATCAACAACGCCGGGGTCATGTACACCCCGCAGCAAAAGACGGCAGACGGTTTCGAGATGCAGTTCGGCACCAACCACCTGGGCCACTTCGCCTGGACAGGGTTGTTGCTGAACCGCCTGGTCGGCACCGATGGGTCTCGGGTGGTCACGGTCAGCAGCGTCGGGCACAAGATCCGGTCGCGCATCGACTTCGACGATCTCCAGAGCGAAAAGAGCTACGACCGCGTCGTCGCCTACGGCCGCTCGAAGCTGTCGAACCTGCTGTTCACCTACGAGCTGCAGCGCCGCCTGTCGAACGCCGGCGCGCCGACCCAGGCGCTGGCTGCCCATCCCGGCGTGTCCGACACCGAACTCGGACGCCACATCCCGGGTGCGAAGCTGCTGCGGCCTGTGGTGGGGCTGATGCTGCAGGGTCCTGATATGGGCGCGCTACCCACGCTCCGGGCCGCCGTCGACCCACAGGCGACTGGCGGCCAGTACTACGGGCCGGGCGGGTTCATGGAGGTCAGAGGGCATCCGGTGGTTGTCGAGTCGAACGCCGACTCACACGACCAAGAGACGCAGCAGCGACTTTGGGCGGTTTCAGCCGAACTGACCGAGGTGACCTACCCGGTCTGAGCCACCCCTCACGCAGAGGGCAGGGTCAGACGCAGCGGTTGCGAATGGTTCCGATGCCCTCGACCCAGGTCTCCAGAAGCTGGCCGGGCTGCAGCATCCGAGGCGGCCTGCGCGCCATACCCACGCCCGAGGGTGTGCCGGTGAAGATGACATCGCCAGGCAGCAACGGAAGCACCGACGACAGCTCGGCGACCAGCTGAGGCACGCTGAACACCAGGTCGCTGGTGCGGTCGGACTGCATGACCTCTCCGTCGACCGAGCAACCGAGCGCCAGGTCGTCGGGGTTTTCGAACTCGTCCGGCGTCACCAACCAGGGCCCCATCGGCCCATAACCCCGGCGCGACTTGCCCAGCGAGAACTGGGCGCCCGCAGCCATCTGCAGGGTTCGGTCGCTGATGTCTTGGCCAACGGTCAACCCGGCGATATGTGCCCAGCCGTCTGCCGCGTCGACACGATCAGCACGTCTGCCGATGACGGCTACCAGTTCGACCTCCCAGTCCACGGTGTCGCCGACGATCTCGATGTCGTCGAATGGCCCCGACAGCGAAGCAGGAAACTTGGTGAAGGTCGCGGGAACCGAGGGCACTTGCAAACCCGACTCCTCGGCGTGCTTGCGATAGTTCAGACCGATGGCGAACGACTGCCGCGGGGCCGGCACCGGGCACCCGAGCAACGACTGGTCGAGCGCACCCGTCGTGTCGGTCACGGCTCGGGCAAATTCGACGAAGGCATCCCACCGCTCGTAGAGCGACATCGGATCTGGGCCGAATTCGCCGCCCGAAACGACAGCGATGTCCGTCACCATGTCATCGACGACGATGACGGCCCGACCGTCGTGGTTCGCGATTCTCACAGGAGGTTCCCTTTCAGCACGTTGGGCCTGCCGAGGCCACAATCGATGGTATGCAGAAAGACCGTCGATCACCGAGCGGTGAAGGAGCTCGCACACTCTGGAAGCTGCTCGAGCCGATCCACGCAGTCGTCTATTTCGCTCCCGAGGTCACGGCGGCGTTCGCCGATCGGGGTTTGAAGGGCTTTTGGCGCGGCTACTTCGCCGCCCGGTCGGCGCCTATGGGAGCCGTGGGTCCTGGCGCTGTGACCGCCGCCTTCTATGGGTTTCACCCCGACTTCGTCGCCCGGTCGGTGCCAGAGATCTGGAGCGTGGTATCGCCCCAGTCGGCCCTCGAGGCCCGCCTGGACGGGGTCGGGCGCTGCTTCGGTCGGCTGGGTATCGACGAGGCCGACCCCCGCTGGGCCATGGCTGCGAGCGCCCTGGTCGACGCGCTGCATGCGGCACCGGTGGGTGGACGGCCCATCTTCGCTGCCAACCGAGGACTCGAGGTGCCCGATGCTCCCCTGCCGGCCTTGTGGCACGCGGCGACGATGTATCGCGAATATCGCGGAGATGGGCATGTCGCAGCCCTGCTGACCAACGATCTGGACGGGCTCGAGTCGACCGTTCTGCGGCTGGCGGTAGACGGCACGCCGCGCGAGGTGATCGAACCTCACCGGGGCTGGACCCAGCAAGACTGGTCGGAAGCACTAGATCGCCTCGTGAAGCGCGGGCTGATCGACCGGCAACACCAGGCCACGGTCGCCGGCCTGCAAGTGCATCGACACGTCGAGAACCTGACAGACGATCTGTGCGCCGCGGCGATCTCGTCGCTTGGCGAACGCTTTGCGGCGGTGCTCGACGCAGTGGCCCCGCTGGCCGACATGGCCGCAACCCAGGTGCCCTACCCCAACCCGATGGGGGTACCTCGTCGGGAGGTGTGACAGGCTGTGCGCATGAGCGCATCCTCGACCAACACCGGCTCGTCACACGCTGCTTCCTCGACCGAGGAGATCCGCCTAGAGGCGCGCAAATGGCTCGCCGACAACTGGTCGCCGGGTATGGACCGAAGCCATTGGCTCGACATGGTCATCGACCGTGGCTTCGCGGTGCCGACGTGGCCCACCGAGTGGCACGGGCTGGGGCTCAGCGCCGACCAGGGCCGAGCCATCGCAACCGAGTTCGCCGCGGTGAGGGCGCCCGGCTCGGGCCAGGACATCCACAACCTGTGGGCCAACACCTTGCTGACGTTCGGTACCGAACAGCTGAAGCACAAGCTGATCCGCCCCCTGTTGCGCAGCGAGGTCGCAATGTGCCTGCTGTACTCAGAACCCGGTGCCGGCTCTGATCTGGCCGGGCTGCAGACACGCGCCGAGCGCGACGGCGACGAATACGTGGTGACCGGCCAGAAGGTGTGGACCTCGGGTGCCCATCTGGCCGAGTACGGCATGCTCATCGCACGCACCGACTGGGACGTTCCCAAGCACAGAGGCATCTCGTTCTTCTTCCTGCCCATGCGCCAACCCGGCATCGAGATCAGGCCCATCAGACAGATCACGGGTGAGAAACACTTCAACGAGGTGTTCATCGACGGTGCGAGGGTGCCGGCCGAGAACCTTCTTGGCGGCCTGGGCGACGGCTGGAGGGTGCTGCAGACCGCACTGGCCTACGAGCGTTCGGTGATGGGCGACTCGGCGCGCGGACCCAGGGCGTCCGAGGACGAGGAGTTCGGCCGCACCGACAGCAAGGGCGCCGAGATCGACCTCGTTTCGCTGGCCAGAGAGTACGGCCGCGCCGACGATCCGACGATTCGCCAGGAGCTGATGCGCGTGCACAGCCTGCGCCAGGTCAACAAGTGGAACGCGGCCAGGGCCAAGGCTCAGCTCAAGCAGGGGACGTCGTCTCCGATCCTGTCGCTCGGCAAGCTGGCCATGTCGCGGATCCTGCACGACGGCGCCCACCTGCAGCGGCTGATCATCGGGCCCCAAGCCATGCTGGCCGGACCTGCCAACCCCGACGGCGACGCGGCCAACTTCATGTCGCTCAACGCCTACTTCACGTCCATCGGTGGAGGCACAGACCAGATTCAACGCAACATCATCGGCGAGCGGGTACTGGGCCTGCCCAAAGAACCCGAGCTCGATCGCGACGTTCCGTTCCGCAACGTCGCCAAGGCCTCGACCACCCGCTGACATCGGTCGGCTGGGCGGGCATACACTCGCCTCCTGGTGAATAGGCACGATTCAGGCCGACCTCGCATCACCTACACCGCCGCCCTTTCGCTGGGGGCGTTGGGCGTCGTGTTCGGCGACATCGGAACCAGCCCGCTGTATGCGTTCAGAGAATCTCTGGCCGGTCAACACGACCTGGCGGTCACCGAACAAAACATCCTGGGCGTCTTGTCGCTGATGTTCTGGTCGCTGATAGTCGTGATCACGGTCAAGTACCTGTTGCTGGTCATGCGTGCGGACAACCACGGCGAGGGCGGCATCTTGGCCCTCGCCTCGCTGATCGAACGCGGCCGCTCGCGCCAGACCCTGATGCTGATGGGGCTGTTCGGAACGGCGCTCTTGTATGGCGACGGCATGATCACGCCCGCCATATCGGTGTTGTCGGCGGTCGAGGGTCTGGAGGTTGCGGCCCCCAGCGTCCACAGCTGGGTACTGCCGATAGTGGCTGCGATCCTGATCGGATTGTTCGCCGTTCAGCGTCACGGCACCGAGACTGTGGGGCGCTTCTTCGGACCGGTGATGGTGGTGTGGTTCGCAACCCTCGCTCTGCTCGGCGTGATCGGCATCTCGCACGAACCCGACATCGTCAGAGCCCTCGACCCCACCCGCGCCATGGTGTTCTTCGCAAACAACGGCCTCGAGGGCTTCCTGGTCCTCGGCTCGGTGTTCCTGGTGGTCACCGGCGGCGAGGCTCTGTATGCCGACATGGGTCACTTCGGCAAGCTGCCCATCCAGCTGTCTTGGTTCGTGCTGGTGCTGCCGGCGCTGACGCTCAACTATTTCGGGCAGGGCGCCTTGCTGTTGCAGGACCCGACCGAAATCGAGAACCCGTTCTTTCACCTGGCCCCAGATTGGGCCCAACTGCCCCTGACGGCACTTGCCACGGCAGCCACCATCATTGCGTCGCAGGCGCTGATTACCGGGGCGTTCTCGCTGACCGTGCAGGCCATGAACCTCGACTACCTGCCCCGAATGCGCACGGTGCAGACCTCGTCGGCCCACCGGGGACAGGTATACGTCCCTGGTGTCAACTGGATGCTGCTGGTCGCGTGTCTGGGTCTGGTGTTCTCGTTTCGTTCCTCGGGTTCGCTAGCCGCGGCGTACGGCGTTGCAGTGACGCTGACCATGGCCGTCACCACCTTGTTGCTCGCCTCGATCGCACGCCACCGCTGGGGCTGGAGCAACCTGCGCACGGCCGCGACCCTGCTGCCGCTGTTGGCCATCGACCTGGCCTTCGCCGGGGCAAACCTGTTCAAGATCGCAGCCGGCGGATGGTTCCCGCTGTCGATCGGGCTGATCGGTTTCCTGGTGTTCACCACCTGGCGCACAGGCAGATCACAGATATCCAGCCGGGTACAACGCGACGGCCTGTCGATAGACGACTTCGTCGAAGGACTTCAGTCGGCGCAACCGGCCAGACATCCCGGAACCGGTGTGTATCTGTATCGCCAGCCAGGCCTGGTGCCGCCGGCGTTGCTCACGAACCTCCGCTACAACGAAAGCCTCCACGAGACCGTGGTCATCTTGCGGATCGTCACCGACGATCGCCCACACGTGCACCCTGCACAGCGGCACCAGCACCGCGCCCACGACTTTGGGTTCCACGAGCTGGAGATGCGCTATGGGTTCAGCGACAGGGTCGATCTCGAACGCGATCTCGGCCGGCTCCTGATCGATGGCGTGAGCTTCGACGCGCAGCACACGACCTTCTTCTTAGGACGCGAACGCCTGCATGTCGGCAAGCAGCCAGGCATGGCGCGCTGGCGAGAGAGGTTGTTTGCCCTAATGCACCGCAACGCTGGAGACCCCACCGAGTACTACGGACTATCCCCGGCCCACAGCGTCGACATAGGCACCCACATCGACCTCTGAACCGCGGGTGGTGCTCAGTCCGCGATGACTACGCCCAGGCCCGGGCCCGCCGGCGGCAGCACCATGCCGTCGACCAATGGTGGCAGCTGAGCCCGGTGCGAGAAACCGACCTGGGGGCGCACCCACGGGATCTCGAGCCACTTCGTGGCCGGACTCGTGAAGCCCCATTGGATCGATGCGTACAGCGCAGGCCCCAGTCTGAAGTTGTGGGGGCTCAGCGCCACGCTGTGCAGCTCGGCCAGGGTGCTGACCCGCCTGGCTGCGGTGAGCCCGCCGATCTTGGTGATCTCGGGCTGCAGATAGGTGATGGCACCGGTGCGAAGCAGACGGTCGAAGTCCTCGAGGGTGTACTCGTTCTCGCCGCCGGCGACGGCGCACGGCACCGCCGCTGCGACCCTGGTGATGGCGCGGTGGTCGCGCATGGGTCGTACCGGTTCCTCGAACCAGACGATGCCGAACTGGCCGAGGCGCCGACCGTGTTCGATGGCTTCGACGACATCGAAGTGCCCGTTGACGTCGACCATGATGTCGAGCGAGTCCCCGAATTCGGTTCGCAGCAGACCGGTCAGTTCTGGATCTAGCTCGTGGAGCTTCACGGCTGTGAACCCGTATTCAATGGCCCGGGCAGTCTCGGCCACCAACAGGGCCGGCTCTCGTAGCGGAGGCAGGCTGGCATAGCCGCGGATAGCCGCCTGGGCTGGCCCACCGAACAACGACATAACGGGCCTGTTGAGGCGTTTGCCCAGCAGATCCCAAAGGGCGAGATCCACGCCCGACAGCCCCATGGTGAATATTCCCTGGTCGGCGTAGCGGTAGCCCCAGTCCGACAGTTCGAACCAGATGCTTTCGATCTCGTCGGCCTCGCGGCCCACCAGTCGGGGCGCCAACAGATCGTCGACGACCGACTTGATGGGCCGGGCCTCTCGACCTGGCTCCGCCGCGTCTTTGATACCCCACCAAGCCTCGCCTTGGCCCACCACGCCGTCGGTGTCCTCGACCTCAACCACCAGGTTCGAAAGGGTCCGGTCGGTGAGGATCTCGGCTGTGACAGACCTGATCTGAGCCATCGGCCAAACCTAACCGGCCACCCAGTGTCTGACGAAACGGGCGACCGGTCCGTCGCTGGCGTTCACGACAGCTTCTGTCTCAGGTCGTCTACCTTGTTCTTGGCGGTGTTCTTCGCCTTGTCGGCGGTGTCCTTGGCCTTGTCAGCGAGGTCGTCGAACTTGCTCTTCAGGTCGTCGACCTTCTCCTTGGCCTCGCCTTCGGCTTCGTCGAGCTCGCCTTCCATCGCGAGCTCGTCATCGTCGGTGAGATCTCCGGCCGCCTGCTTGGCACGGCCCTTCAGCTTGTCGGTTTCAGCAGACATGTGTCTCCTCGTGTTGGGTACGCCTCGTGCCTACCCAGACACACACATGTCAAACATCGCCTACCAACCTCAGCCGTCGCCCGCGCCGACAGGCCAGGGTGCGCGATGGCTTCGAAGTACCCCGATCGCCGTCGTCATCACAGCTGCCAGGGGTACTGCGACAAATGCACCGATTACCCCGGCAATCGCTCCGCCGGCAGCCAAGGCGGCCAGAACCGCGGCGGGATGCAGAGGCACCTGGCGCCCCATGACCACGGGCATCACTACATCGCCTTCGATCTGCTGCACCGCCAGCGTCAAGATGACGACCAGGGCAGCATCGCCGGGTCCATTGGCGACCAGGGCCACCAGCGCTGCAAGCCCGCCGGCCGCGGTGGCTCCGACAACGGGCAGGAACGCCCCGAAGAACGTGATGACGGCAAGAGGTATCACCAACGGCACGCCGATCAACAACAGGCCGACGCCTATTGCAACCGAGTCGACCACCCCGGTGATCGACACCGCTTTCAGGTAGGCGCTCAGCGTGGCCACCGCCTCGCGGCCCGCTTGGTCGACGGCGCGACGGCGTTGCGGATGAACGTGTTCGACGAGCCAGCCCCACATCTCGGGCCCGTCCTTGACAAAGAAGAAGGTCAGGGCTGCGGTCAGGAACAGGCCGCTCAGCAGCTCGACCACCAGGGTCGCCCGGCTCGTCCCCAACGACGACACGCCACCTATCACCGACTGACGCAACCGCTGCTCGATGTCGTCGATGGTCTGTTCGGACAGGTCTAACGGGCCGGTTGCCAGCCAGTTGCGAACATCGTTCGCAACGTCGCTCCAGCGCGCCGAGTCTTGGGTCAGCTCGGCTGTGAGGCCCCAAGCCGCACCCGCCAGCACGCCGCCAACGACCGTCAACACGCCCACCAGCACCAACCATGTCGCCGCCAGAGCGGGAACACCCCTCCTGGTCAGCCTCCTGACCAGCGGTGACAACACCGACGCGACCATCGTCGCCACCAGTATCGGCACCACGACGACGCGCAACTGCAGCGCCATCCATCCGAGCGCAAGTGCAGCGACGCCGATGACCAACAGACGCCAGGCCCACCCGGTCAGGCGCACCAGCCACCTGGGTGGTTCGAGAAACGCTCGGTCTGGTGCTTGGGCCTCCGACATCGGTGGCGACCTACCCCGCCAATGCCGGCGCCAAACGTACCGACCGTTGTCGTGTGGGTCGGGTTTCGCCCGACCCCACCCGGGGGTAGGCCGTACCTCGGGGAACGACCACGAGATGACGATGAACGAAACGACCACAACACCAGACTCAGCAGCACAACCCTCGGGCGCAGGGGAAGACGACGAAGTCGACGAACAGTTCCGAGCCCTACTGGAGGGCTTGCGCACCTCACTTCCAGGAGTACAGGTGCTGTTCGGCTTCCTGCTGGTGGCGCCTTTCCAGTCCGACTTCGATGGTTACGACCGCAGCACCATCGTCAGCTTCACCGTCGCTTTCTTGTCGGCCGCGGTGTCGTCGATGCTGTTCATCGCCCCCAGCGTTCACCAACGACTTCGGGCACCGCGGTCCGGGCTGCGACGCCGCTCGAAGAAGCACCTCATCATCGCAACCTGGCTGACGATCGCCGGCACCGTCGCCATGGGCGTCGCCATCGTCGCAACGGTCTTCCTGGTGTCGACCTTCGTGTTCGACACCGTGTGGTCGAGTGCCGTCGCCGCCTCCCTGGCCGCAGTGCTGGTGTGGGCGTGGTTCTACCTGCCCCTGAAGTGGAGTACCGACTGAGCCTGAAACCTCTCCGAGATGTCATGACGCGGCGTCCCCGCACCCTTGGGGCGTGGGTGCGGGGACGTGGATGGCCTCGATACGGGCGTCAGTTCTGCTGACGCCATACCCTTCGGGCGTCAGTTCTGCTGACGCCATACCCTTCGGGCGTCAGTTCTGCTGACGCCATGCCTCGAGGGACGAGGCAGGCAGGCCCAGCCGGACCGATCTGGCATCGATCGAGGCGATGAAGTGGGCGGGAATCATCCGCGGTTCTCGGAACCACCCGGGGTCGACCTCGATGGCGACTATCGCCCCGCCATCGGTGACCTCGGCGCCCGCAACGCTGCCGACCTTCTCTCCATCGGACGAGAACACGTCGGCTCCTGTCGGGACCGCCACCTCGTCATCGGGGATGTTGCGGTCTGTGCGCTCGATGACTCGCGGCGTAGCCATGTGCCTCGAGTAGGTGGGCGCAGGGCCACCAGCCCCGTAGGCGGGATAGCCCCAAACCAAAAGGCCTGCGGCCTGCGGCGGGTACTCGTTGTATGCGTCGGCTTCCTCGACTCGCACGTAGTAGCTCTCCTCGAAACGAGCCAGGTCGTCCAAGTCGACCTCCTCGTTGAGCGTGATCTGATCCTCGTCGGCACGGGCGACGAACGCCACTGGTACGACACGTTCCTCGGGAAAGAAGAATCCCTTGGACAAGACGAGATGGCTGATCTGCTTGCGACGTGGGTCCGCGACGAGCCGCTCGACCTTGCCTAGATCGTTGCCGTCCGCCGACACCACTTGGGTTCCTTCCGTGAACTGCAAAGTCTGCGTCATGGGTTTCACTCCTCTGTGTTTGTCGGTGTACGTGCATGGACTACCCGATGAGCGGCATCTGAAACATCGGACCTGACTCACAGCTGCTTGGTTTGTGGCCCCGCGTCTGCGGGTAGACCCACCGCCATGAAGATCACCCGAACACTGAAGACGATGGCGTTCACCGCATTGGCTGGCGCTGTCGCGTCGTACTTCCTCGACCCGCGGTCGGGCCAGCTGAGGCGCGAGCGCCTGGCCGGCGCAGCCGAGCGGCGCCGCCGTGACCTCGATCACCTCAGGTCCAGCGTCAGCCGTGTTGCCAACGCCGTCACACCCGACGGCACAGAAGAGACAGCCGTCTCACCCGACGGCACAGAAGAGACACCCGACGACGAGCACCACATATCGCTGGAAGCCGAGGTCGCTGTCGGCTGACCCGACCGCCCGTGCAGGTCAGTCGAAGTACTGGCCGCACTCGATCTGGACGAGCTCGTCGCCCTCGTCGAATGCCACGTTCAGCGGATCGCCGCCGCCGGCAACGTTTTCCATCTGTTCGCGGAACAACCTTCGCAGGGTCCGCACACCACGATCGGAGCTGGCCAGGTGCTCGTCTGAGTGAAGGGTTATTTCGCCCATGCTCTTCATCGCCTCCCAGTCACCCGGGAACCGCTGGGTGGTCTCGAAATCGGGCTCTCCGCTGGGGCGCAGCGCCTCTATCCGCTCGAAGAAGGTGCGATCCTTACCTCGCAGCACCGTGAAGATACGGAAGTGAGTGTCGTCGACGGGCACCACGAAACCCAGAGCGTCGCCGCGGCCTGGTGCGCCGAACGGGTTCGAGACGCCACGGATTCCCGGCAGCACCGTCTCGGTTACGGTTCGCAGGCTTCGTCCGTCGGGGATGTCCATTATTCGGGTTGCGGCCACCCCGGTTTCGGTGGTGGCGAAGGTGGTCTGGTCAAGACGTTCCCATGGCTGGAAGTCGAGGGTGTCGAACTCGCCATATCGCGACCCGAACTGTGGACCCGAGTGGAAGAAGTGAAGCCACATGAAGTGAGCTGGGTCGAGAATGTTCTCGAAGTGCTGGAACCAGTTGAACGGAACCTCGCCGCGGAAATAGCGGCCGCTGCCGATGTTCTTGTCGTCGGTGAACAGCTGCTCGTCGTCGTCGAGGTTCTCGAACGTGCTGTAGCGCGGCAGCAACGGCTTGCGTTCGGGCGGTCCTATGTAGGCCCACACCAGGCCGTACCGCTCGTCGGCGGGATACCACGGCTGCCTGAACTTGTCGCGGTTCTGGCCGTTGTGCGGTTCGCAGGGTTGGTCGGTGCAGTTGCCCTGCGTATCGAACGCCCAGCCGTGATAGCAGCAGCGGATGCCACAATCGTCGACGCGCGCATACAACAACGACGTTCCCCGATGAATGCAGCGAGGATGAACCAGGCCCGGCCTTCCGTCGCGGTTGCGAAACAGGATCAGATCTTCGCCCAGCAGCCGCACCTGCTTGGGCACCTCGGTGGCGTCTTCGCTGGGACCGATCGGGTGCCAATACCGGCGCAGGAGTTCTCCCATAGGCGTACCCGGACCCACCTCGGCCAGCTCGCGGTCGTATTCGCCAGGCGCCTTTCCGTAGGCCGTTCCCTGATCTGCTCCGGCCGCCCCACCGTGTGAACGTGTCTCATCGGTGATGCTCATCTGTGTTCCCCCTGCTCGACGCACTTGCCATGTTATGTACATGGCCATGCCCGCCCCCACCCGGGGCATCGGCCGGCCGTATCACGTTCCTCTACTGAACCTCGTCGAGCCGGTAGGCGGTGAACATCGCTGCAATCGACGCGGCGGCGAACGCCAGGAACACAAACCCCAGACCCAACCCGTCTTGAAGTGTCCCGAACACGCCGGTGACCAGCAGCGCCGCGCCAACGACGGTGTTGGAGACGGCGGTGAAGACTGCGCGTTCGTCGGCAGCGGCCATGTCGACCAGGTGGGTCGACCGTCCCAGCCTGACACCTTGATATGCCAGCACGACCAGGAACAACAGGCCGCCGGCGACCCAAACCGACGACAGCAGGTTTCGGTCGATCGTAACCATCGCCCCTGCAGCCGCGAACAGGAGCGAGCTGGCTGCCGCACTGCCCAACAAGACCTTGCGCGACGACTTGTCCGAAAGCCGACCCCACAAACGACCACCGATGATCGTTGCGACACCGGATGCGATGACGAAGGGCCCCAGGCTGGAGGCGCTTCGCCCTCCCGAAGCCGTCAGGGCCAGCACATAGGGCGGCGAGATCGCGGTGACCGTCAGCAGCGACCGAGCCGTTATGAACAATCGGAGCTGACGTTCGGTACGAAGTATTGCCAGATTGGCGATGGCTGCGGCTACACCGTCGACGCCACCTTCGGTGGCCCCTGGCGTTTCCTCCAGTCCGGCGAACAGGCCGGCAGCCAGCGTCCAGAGAGCTCCGGCCAACAACAGCGTCGCCCCTACGCTGGTGGTCGTCAGGGGAATCCAGCCGGTGGCCAGACCCAGCCCGAACACCAGGGTGGCGGCCGCGGCGATCGACGTAGCCGTGCCTGTCACCGTGCCACGGCGCGACTTCGACACCGTCTTGCCGAGCACGTCCTTGTACGAGGCCGAAGCCACACTGCGAGCCAGGGCAAACACGGCTACCAACGCAACTATCGTCCAGGCGGCCCCTCCACCATCGAAGGTCAGCGCAACCAGGCCCATGGCCGCCACAGCCGCTCCCTGCACAGCGCTCGCCGCGGCCCAGGCCCACTTGCGTACCGACATGGCCCTGACCCGGTGGCCGACGAACAGCTGCGGCAGCAGGGCCAGGGCCTCTCGTGCCGGCACGATCAGCCCCACCGCCAGGGCAGAGCCGCCCAACGCCGACACCAGCCACACCAGCACCAGCTTGGGGTCGGCAAGTCCGTCGCCAGTCTTGGTCGCAGAGAGGCTCGCCAGATGACGGCGAAGGTTGGCAGGTTGTTCGTTACATGCGCTGTCTGGAATGTCCTCGCAAACGCGATCGGCGCCCTCACCGAAGAGTGCCTCGGTGGCCCGATCGGCCAGGTCGTCGGCCATGGCTGTGGGTCTAGCTTCCCGACCTCGAGGCGTCATCGCGGTGTCGCATCAGCAGATAGCCGAGCAGACCCGTCGTCGCGGCCAGAGCCGCAACGGTCAGTGCACGGTGTTCGTTCCAGAGCCTTCCGGCGAGACGGGAAGTCGTCGGTGCGATCTCGCCAGCCGCGTCGGTTACTCGTTCCGTCAGGTCTTCGATCGTTTCGGTTTGGGTGAACATGTCAGCGAACTACCCCACGGCTCCCTGCCCCAAACACCGGTGTTCGATGGCGGGGTGGGTGGAGACGGGTGTATGTATTGCTCGATGGAACTGGGTTCGACCGAGCTGGCGGCGAGGCTCGAGGGCTGGACCAAGGAGAGCCACGGACCCGACGTTCGATTGGTCGGTGAGCCAGAGGGCAACTCGAGCGGGTTCGACAGCGACATCTACTTCGTTCGGTTCGAAGGCGAAAGCCTCGTCGACCGATGGCGGGGCCCGCTGGTGCTGCGAGTTCGGCCCGAAGGTGTTCCGGTCGAAAGCGCATGTCACGAAGCCAGGATCCAGAACTGGCTAGCCGACAGCGGGTTTCCGGCACCCAGGGTGTTGGAGGTCCTCGACGAAGACGGGCCCACCGGGCGGCCGGCCCAGCTGATGGAGAGGGCTCCGGGGCTGCTGCTGATAGACGCTGCCAAACGTCGGCCGTGGAGCGCTCGGAGTCTGATCGGTGCCATGGCCAGGTTGCAGGTAGAGCTGACCCGGATGTCCACGGTGGGATTTCCCGACGGGGCCGATCTCCTAGACCGGCGCCTAGCCCTCGTCCGCAACACACTGGATGCTGTGCGTGACCCGAACCTCGAGCAGGCTCTTCAGCGGGTCGAGGGCCGCTCGGGCTATCTGCGCAACTGCGAGCCCGTGATCTGCCACGGCGACTATCACCCGCTGAACGTTCTGGCCGATGGCCGTCGCTTGTCTGTGATCGATTGGTCCGATGCCGGGCTCGGCGATGCCGATGGTGACCTTGCGAGAACCCTGCTGCTGTTCAAAGTGGCGTACCTGGGAGCTTCCTCGCCTTTCGAAGCGAGGATTCTCAAGGCGGTCGGTCCACGCCTCGAACGGACATACCGCCGGGCGTATGAGACGCATCGCAAGCCAGACCCCGAGCGTGTCCTGGCGTGGCAGGCCGTGCACGCCGTGCACGGCTGGAGCCAGGTGGTGGCTGCTCGGGCCGGCCTGTTCGGTGTCGATCCGGCGCGCCTTCCCGAAGGGCTCGAGA
>JAGQSP010000371.1 GCA_020439485.1 Acidimicrobiales bacterium
AACTACCTCGGGTTCGAACTCAACGATCACGATGTTCACGACGTTCCGATGATGATCGCCGACCTGTACGGCAACTACATCCCGGGTGCCAACGGCTACCCGCAGATGGTGTTCGTCGGCCTCGACGGCTTGCCCGGCACCCTCGACGATGTTGTCGTCGAAGGTAACCCGGCTGCTCTGGTTCCCTCTGCGGGTACTGCTGCAACCGGTCCGGCCGTGACCATCGGTCACCCGTGGCTCGCCGACATCGCCCACAGCGCCAATCCCGGCCCTGGCGACGTCGCCGACGGTGACACCATCATCAACCCGGGCCCTCCGGTCGCTGGTGAATACGACGACGAATTGCTCGATGCCCACTTCGTGTGCGGCGACGGGCGATGCAACGAGAACATCGCTCTCAGCGCTGTTCACCACGTGTTCCACAGCGAGCACAACCGCATCGTCGATCAGGTCCAGAACACCCTGACGCTCGAAGCAAGCCCGGCGTTCCTCGCCGAGTGGCAGTTGAGCGACGGCTCGTGGAACGGTGCTCGTCTTTTCCAGGCGGCCAAGTTCGCAACCGAGATGCAGTATCAGCACCTCGCGTTCGAGGAGTTCGCACGCACCGTTCAGCCGAACGTCAACGTGTTCGCCGGCTACGAGACCAGCATCGACTCCCGAATCACTGCAGAGTTCGCCCATGCGGCTTACCGATTCGGCCACTCGATGCTCGGTGACGAGGTCACGAGGTTCGATACCTTCACCGGCAACGAGCACTCGCTCGGCCTGATTCCGGCGTTCTTGAACCCGCCTGAGTTCTTCTCGGGTGAGGGCGCCAACGGCAACAAGACACCGGCGGCTGCGGCCGGCGGCATTCTGGCAGGTGCTGTAGTCCAGCCGAGCCAGGAGATCGACGAGTTCGTCGTCGAGGCCTTGCGGAACAACCTCGTAGGTCTTCCGCTCGACCTTCCGACGATGAACATGACGCGAGCTCGCGATGCGGGTATCCCCCGCCTCAACGAGATGCGTGCGGCGATCTTCGCCATCACCAACAGCGACCCGATCTTTGCTCCGTACGCCAACTGGTGGGAGTTCGGTCAGGCGCTCAAGACTCCAGAGTCACTGGTGAACTTCATCGCCGCATACGGCGATGACTCGGCCCACGGTGGTGTGCTCAACGCCGCCACCAACAACGCCGACCGTCGTGCCGCTGCTGCGGTGCTGGCTACCAACAATGCCTTCATCTTCGATGACGCCGCCACCACTGGTGTCGACGACATCGACCTGTGGGTTGGTGGTCTGGCGGAGTCCCGCGAGGACTTCGGCGGTCTGCTCGGCTCGACGCTCAACTACATCTTCGAGACCCAGATGGAGGACCTGCAGAACGGCGACCGGTTCTACTACCTGTCGCGCACCGCAGGCATCCCGCTGCTGGCCACTCTCGAGGGCAACTCGTTTGCCGAGATGATCGAGCGCAACACCACCGCTGTGAAGCTTGCTGCTGTGGCCTTCATCAAGCCGACTCACATCATCGACGTCGAGGTCGTCAGCCCCACCGCTGGCTCTGGCCTGTTCGATGATCCGTCCACCACACCAGACGAGTCTGCCGGCGAGCCGACCAGCCTGGTTCTGTTGCCGAGTGGCCAGATCCGTTACACCGGCGCCGAGCATGTGCTCTTCAGTGGTCGTTTGACCCTGGATGACAACATCTATTCCGGCGATGGCGACGACACGATTCGTGGCCACGGAGGTAACGACCGACTCGAGGGTGGAGCCGGTAACGACTCCATCATCGGCGGCGAAGGCGACGACATCCTCACCGACACCTTCGGTGATGACACCATCAAGGGTGGTCCGGGCAACGACGCCATCAATGGCGCCCGTGGCCTCGACCTTCTCCAGGGCAACGCAGGCAAGGACTTCATTGTCATCGGCAACGATGCCGCCGAAGCCCTCGCAGGCGAGCAGGATGACTTGATCATCGGCGGCGCCGATGCCGACATCATCGTCGGTGACGGCGGCGACGACTGGATGGAAGGCCGCGGCGGTATCGACTTCATGCAGGGTGACCTCGGTCAGCCTCTCGAGATCCCGCTCGGTTTCGATGGTCACGACGTCATGAACGGCGGAAGCGGCGACGATGCGTACGTCGGCGAGGGTGGAGACGACATCTTCATCTCGAGCCCGGGTACGAACATCTACGACGGCCTCGCCGGTTATGACTGGCAGACCCAGTACGGCACTGCTACCGGTGCCAATATCGACCTGAACAGGCTCGATGTTCTGGGCGTGCCCGTCGATCCGCTGGCCCCCCGCTACGACCTCGTCGAAGCGGCATCGGGCTGGACCGGAGACGATGTCATCCGAGGAACCGGGGTGCTCAACGCAGCCGTTGTTGGAGCCAATGTCTTCAACAACGACCTCGATGCAGCAGGCCTGGCACGCATCACCAACCTGGCGAATCTGGCTCCGGCCGGGCTCGTCGGCGACGTTGGTGGAAATGTCGGCAACATCCTTCTGGGTGGCCCGGGCAGCGACACCCTCGAGGGTCGCGGCCTCAACGACATCATCGACGGCGATGCGTATCTCGTGGTCCAGCTCGAGGTTGGCGGAGTTCGCTACGACTCGCTCCTCGAGCTCCAGGCTGACGTCTTTGCCGGCGTGATCAACCCGGGCGACATCAACATCGTCCGTGAGATCGTCTGGGCCCCCGCCGACAGCGGAATCGACACCGCTGAGTTCGACGGTGCCCTCGCCGACTACGACATCACCTACAACGCGGATGGTTCGATCACCGTCTTCCATGCCCGTAACACCGGCCCCGGCCTGTGCGCCGACCCGGCATCGGACTGCGACGACGGTCTCGACACCCTGTACAACATCGAGATGTTGGCCTTCAGCAACACCACCATTCCGGTGGATGCTGCCAACTGCAACTCGTGCTTGCTGCGTGTCACCACCAACGACGGCCTGGGCAATGGCGTCCAGTCGCAGATCGTTGTCGATGGCACCCCGCGTGACCGTTGGGGTCTCAACTGGATGGAGGTCAGCCAGGGCATGCACGAGGTGTGCTTCACCGACGTTGTCGGGTTCATCACCCCCGCTTGCCAGATGGTCGATGTCCAGCCTGGTTCGGCCTCTGCCGTCGAGGGTGTGTTCACGCAGCAGGGAATCCTGCGGGTGATCACCGACGACGGTCTGGGCAACGGCGTTCAGTCGACGATCACCATCGACACCACCGTCAACGGTGTTGCCGACGGTCTGCCGTCAAATGACTGGGGCGTCTGGCGCTCGGTCGACCCGACCATGACCTACGAGGTCTGCTTCGGTCCCGTTGCAGGGTTCGATGCACCCGCATGTCAGGTCGTCGGGCCGATCGCCGGCGGAACCCAGCAGACGGTGACCGGCGTGTTCACAGCCAACGCAGCTGCACCTGCTCCTGGCCCGCACGGCTTGCTCCGTGTCAGGACCGAGGCTGGTGTTGGCGGCGGAGGCGTCCAGAGCATGATCTCGATCGATGGCAACGATGCCAACGAGTGGGGTCTTGACTGGGTGAAGATGCCGGCTGGTACATACACCGTCTGCTTCAGCGATGTTCCGAACTTCTCCACTGCACCGTGCCAGACCGTCGACGTGCTCGACGGCCAGGTGACCGAGGTAGTGGGCACGTTCGGGGTGCGCGGCTTCCTCCGGGTTGTGACGGATGTGCCGCACCCGTCGACCATCCTGGTCAACGGCGTCGCCATGAACGCCTGGGGCTCCTGGACCGATGTCGATCCTGGCATCTACGAGGTGTGCTTCCGTGAAGCCGATGCCTTCGCTCCGGCGTGCAGCACGCCGCAGCTGGTCTCGGCTGGCGGACCGCTGGTCCTGGTGACCGGCACCTGGCCCTGATTGACAGGCTAGCCATACCCATCTAGAGGGTCCCCGCCCGCTCTTTCGAGAGCGGGCGGGGATTCTCGCGTTCGGCCACGATCGGTTTCGCCGTTTCATCGCCGGTCGACAGGACAATGGTTACAGGAGTATCCGTTGTCCGACGCGCCAGGCCGACCGTCCATAACCGTCATTCTCCCCTGTCTCGACGAGCAAGGGGCGGTAGAACGCGTCGTGCGAGAGGCGTTGGCCGGTCTCGCTGCCAGTGGTAGGCAGGGCGAGGTTCTGGTGGTCGACAACGGCTCATCGGACCATTCCGCCGACCTGGCCCTGAGGGCCGGGGCGCGAGTGGTCCATGAGCCGGTCAAGGGCTATGGGGCGGCGCTGCGGCGCGGAATCGCCGAGGCCCGTGGCGACATTGCAGTAATGGCCGACGCCGACATGACCTACGACCTGGGTCGCCTAGGTGAGCTGGTCGCGAAGGTCGATGCCGGGGCAGACCTGGTGCTCGCCAGCCGCCTCGTTGGTGCAACAGGCGAAACAATGCCGCCTCTGCACCGCCTGGTCGGGACGCCAGTGTTGAGCTTTCTGGTGCGCCGCTTGTCCGGAGGCATGGCGGTCAGCGACAGCCAGTCCGGCTACCGGGCGTTCGATCTGGAGAAGGTCAGGGGGCTACGCCTCGTGACCTCGGGGATGGAGTTCGCCTCCGAGATGTTGGTGCGAGCCGCGGCCGAAGGCCTGCGGGTTGAGGAGGTTGCCATCCCGTATCGGGCTCGTGTTGGTGAGTCCAAGCTCAACACCTTCGACGACGGCTTTCGTCACCTCAAGCTGGTGGCCCTGCTCGGACCGCAGACTGTGCTGTTGTGGCCATCGGTCCTGATGGGCATCGTTGGGGCGGTGCTGACGGTCGCTTCGCTGGTGTCGCCGGCTGGAATCCAGGTTGGCGGCGGCCGCTGGCAACCCGTCTTCTTTGCGCCGATCCTGCTCGTGCTGGCAACCATGTTGGGCGTCGCTTACCAGGTCGTGTCGGCCTTCGATCCGCTCAGGCCGGCGAGAACACCGTCCGAACACTCTCGTTCGAGGCTGCGCCTCGTGCGAGTTGGGTTCGTTCTCGCTTCGATGGGAGTCTCGGTCGACGTCGGGCTGTTCTTCCGCTGGTCGATGGCGGGCGAACAATGGGACAGGGCGCTCGCCCTGGCCGGACTTGCCCAGGCGCTGATCTTGTCTGGGGCGACGGTGATGGCCAGTGCGTTCATCTACTGGCTCGTGCATCGCCAGAGCGAATACGGGACTCGCCGATGACTCGCCGCGAAACCTCGGATCGCCTGGAGGTGCTGGCCTTCTGCGATTACTTCGGAGGCTCGAGCGGCGGCATCGAGATCGCCACGCGCAACATCTACAACAGGCTCGCCGACCGGTTCGACCTGACCGTGGTCAGCGGGACCAGGGCTGACACCTTCGAGGGTCTCCGTGTCGTTGCCTCGACCCCCATCGACCTTTCCGGTCTGTTGGGAGCACAGGTGTCGTTCGCTCCCGGGCTGGTCTTCAGGGCGTGGAGCCAGCTGCGACGCAACCGTCCAGCGGTGGTCCACGTCTCGGGCCTTCACTTCTTCGGCTCGGTCGTGGGGGCGACCATGGCCCGCACGATGGCGATTCCCTTCGTACTGTCGATGCATCTGGGTGATCCGGCGGCCGGCGGTGGGCTCGTCGGCAGAGCAGCAACCTTGTACGAGCGGCTCGTCGGCCGTTGGATGGTCCGCCATGCAGCAGCCGTGATCGCAGTGTCGGAGTCGGTAGCCCAGCATGCCCGGCGGCTCGGAGCGCGGGCCGATCGTACCCATGTGGTGCTGAACGGGGTCGACCCGGTCCTGTTCGCGCCCGGCCGCGACGTCGGCTCGCACAACGGCACTGCACGGGCGCCTCGGATTGCGGTGATCGGTCGGGTGATAGGCAACAAGGGCACCATCGAGGCGGCACTGGCCTTGAGCGAGTCAGAGGCGGAGTTCTCGGCTGTATTCGTCGGCGACGGGCCCGACACCGACGAGTTGCGACGGATCGTGGCCGGAGATCCTCGCTTCGAGTTGCTCGGTCATCGAGACGGCGTTGAGCAGATTCTCGCAAGCGCCGACATCTTCGTCAGGTACTCGACCACCGAGGGTCGTTCGCTCGCAGTGCTGGAGGCGATGTCGGCCGGGTGCGCGGTGGTTCTGTCCGACATTCCTGCCAACTCCGAGATTGTCACCGACGGCCAGGACGGTGTCCTCGTGCCGCTCGGGAACGTCATGGCTCTGCGAGGCCAGATCGAGGAACTCGTCCTCGATCCAGATCGGGTCAAGCGGCTCGGTGCAGCTGCGCGACAACGAGTTCTGACTCATGGGTGGGATGTGTGTGCCGACGGCGTGGCCTCAGTGCTGCGCTGGGCGGGTCGACGGGAGCCGGAATGACCAAGCTTCGCGCTGTCCTGGTAGGAGCCGGGTGGGTAGCTCGGGCTCGATACCTGCCTGCCTTGAGATCGCTTCCCGGTGTCGAGCTGGTCGGTGTGTGCGAGCACACCCCCGGTGCGATCCGAAGTGAACTCCCTGAGAGCATCATCGTGTCTTCCAGCCTCGACGCGGTACTAGAGCTGCGACCAGATGTCGTCTTCG
The DNA here is from genome assembly GCA_020439485.1 of Acidimicrobiales bacterium. GTDB lineage: Bacteria > Actinomycetota > Acidimicrobiia > Acidimicrobiales > Poriferisodalaceae > JAAETH01. Next base: position 6,498 of record JAGQSP010000371.1, read on the forward strand.
TCTGCACGCCTCCCTGGCTTCATCACGACCACTCGATAGCGGCGCTCGCTGCTGGAGCGGACGTGTTGTGCGAGAAGCCGATGGCGATGACCTCGGCCGAGGCGCGATCGATGTACGCAAGCAGCCGCGAGCACGGCGGCGCCCTGTGTGTCTCGCACAACTTCTTGTGGTCGGTGGCGATGGGCCAGGCGAGGCGTCGTCTCGACCACAGCGATGATCTCCAGTACCTCACCGCAACTCAGCTCAGTAGCTCCAAACGCCGGCTTCCCAGCTGGCACAGAGAGCTTGCCGGCGGACTCATCTTCGATGAGCTTCCCCACATGATCTATGTGATGTCGGACCTGGCAGGCACGGCACCCGCTGTCGTGGATGTGAGGGCCCACCGCCGCGACGGTGAGGTTGTTGGTTGCGACGTGATGTTCGACTTCGGCCAAACGCCCGGCTCGTTGGCGGTGGTGCTCGACGCGCCGATTTCTGAATGGCACGTATCTGCGGTGTGTGCCAACGATGTCGTCGACATCGACCTCTTTCGCGACACGATGGTTGCCACAGGCTCAGACGGCTCACACAAGGCACTCGACGTTCTGGGTCTGTCGGCAAGAGTCACCGCTAGACATCTCTTGGGCTTTTCGGCTGCGGGACTTCGCTCTGCACTTGGGCGACAGTTCTGGGGGCACGACCGGCTGATCGCCCAGTTCTGCTCCTTCGTCGTGGCGCGGCGCGCTGGTGATCCGAGCGCTCTCCCGCCCGTCTCAGAGAGTCGGGCGCTGCAGGTCGTCGATTGCGTCGAGACGATCGTCGAGGCGCTGGCACATGACTGATACAGCGCCCTTCGCCTTCTCGTCGCGTCGGTCACAACGGGTCGCGTTTGCAGCCGCCGCGGGCACGGTCGCCATCTTTCGGCTCGTCGTGCTGTTGACGGGTGGGGCTCCGGCCACCATCGACGCGGGCAACTGGATCGCATTCGGACAAGCCCTGGTGGCGGACTCGTCGAGATCTGGCGAGCTTGTGTACCCCCCGCTGGTGCCTTTGCTGACCTATGGGGCAACCACGGCGCTCGGGTTCCAGACGGGTGTTGCTGTGACCGGGGCGTTGTCTTCGGTGATGCCCGGCGCAGGCGTCTTCTGGGCGCTCGGGCGCTGTCAGATCGGGCGAGTCAGGCTGGTTGCCTCGATTCTGATGCTGGGAGTTGGTTCTGTGGGCGAGGCAGCCGCTTGGGGTGGGTTCCCTCAGCTCATAGGGTTCGGCCTGTTGCCAGTGGCGGTGGTGGCTGTGGACCGCTGGCTTTCCAAGCCTTCCGTGAGGGCGGTCATCGTTCCCTCGTGCCTCGTCTTCGCGGTGTTCGCCACGTCACACTTCGTTGCACTGATCCTCGTGGTGGCACTGCCGGTGGTCCTGGCGAGGCACCTCTTGCTTGCGGGTACAGCTCTGAAGCCTCGGCTGGCGTTGATGGCCAAAGCGGCCCTGCTGGTGGTGCCGCTGTTGTTGCTGGCTTCGACCTACTGGAAGCTCGCGGGGGCAGCCTTCGGCGATGACAACGCGTTCGCAGAACTGGACGACTTGACGTGGGGCAATGTGCTCGACCGCCTCGAGCACGTATACGCGGAATGGCCATTGTTGTGGCGCCTGCTGGTGCCTTTGTCGGCTATCACGCCGTTCGTGAAGTGGGCCCCGAAGCATGGAGCGGCGGTGCGGCTCGTGCGGGTTCTCTGGTTCGCCCTGATCGTGGTCTCGGCCGTCACCAGGGAGAGTCGCTACCTCTACCTGGTGCCGCTGATCGCTCTCGTGGCCAGCTCGATCTGGCTCGAGGAACTGGAAGCCCGTACCTACGGCATGAGCCGCCGAACACGGGGTGTTGTGGTCGCTGCGGTTGGTATTTGTGCGGTGTGGCAGATGACCGCGGGCATCGGCCTGTTCGACGACCAGAGGTATTTCTATGGCCCGCTGACCCGCGACCTGACCGCGGCGATCGAAACTGCCGGCGACGCTACGACCGACGGGCGGCGCATAGCGGTCCCTTCGCTGGACGGCACACCCGTTGGGTGGTGGGTCGAGGCGCTCGGTGAGAGCGAAGCGCTCTATGGCTCGTCGCTGCGGTGGCTGGTGTTCCCCGACGAGATCGAGCGTGCGACGGCGGCGAACCGGGTATTCCGGCCCGACTTTCCTGCCAGCGATTCCTTGGGCCTGCTGCGAGAGGCCGACGTCGAAACGATTGTGCTGCCGCGCACCTGGCGGTGGTTCGACTACGACGCGGTGACCCGATGGGCCTACGAGAACGAACTCGAGACCTTGCTTGTAAACGCCGATGCCGTGGTGCTCAGGGTGGGGTTAGGCTGATCGATTGCGGCGAACCATCAAGGCCACGCCTCCGAGCGTGGCGCAGATGGCTACAGCTGCGATTGCCACGATGGCACCGTCGCCGGAACTGGAGCCCGAGTCAGAAGCCGCCGCGTCGGCGTTGGTGTCGTCTGGCTCATCGGCGTCCTCGTCGACGGTGGACGAGTCGCCCGGTGACCCCGCCTCCGATGACGGACTCGATTCTGAATCGTTCGTCGTGGACGGTTCGCTCGTGTCGCTGCCCGATGCCTCGCCTTGTTCCGAGCCTGCTCCGGCGTCCGTCGTGTCTCCGGTTGTCTCGGAGGTCGCAGCGGTTGTCGGGGTGGTGGTTGCGGGAGGCTGGGTGGTGTCGGCGACCGGGTCTGGTCCGATATCTGTGTCGGGCAGGTTCACGCGCACCGATAGAACGAGCGACCCGCCATCGGGAGTGGCGCCGGACATCACAGCTATGTACAAGTCCTGGGTGAGATCCACAGGAAGGGTGAACTGGAATGCCGCGCGGCCCGTCTCGTCCGCATCGGCCGTGCCCTGGGCAATGATCTCGCCGGTGCCGGTACTGGTCATCTCGACCTCTACAGGGGCCAGAGGTTCGAACCCGACGCCTTCGACCTCTGCGTCGCTTCCGTCGATCGTGATCGCCAACTGGCCCTGCTCGTTCGACTGGTAGGTCTCGGCCCGGGCTTGGGGGGCAACGATGGCACCCATCAAGGTGAGGGTCACCGCGGCTACAACCGTCCACAGCCCCAAAACGCCCCACCGATTGACTCTTGTGCCGCGCCTTGTCATTTTTGAGGGTCCTGTCTGGCCGTTGAACGTGACCGATTGCGATCCTTCCAGACCCCAGTCGGATCGTTCGGTGCAGATTTGAGAGTAGCGCCACGCGCGGTGGTAATTAGCGCGGTCTGCGTGATAATTTTGCAGGGCGATCTTGGTGGCGGCCTCCAGGCGCGAAGACCCGAAGGCGAACAGATGTCCTCAACCCGTCGAGTTATCGACACAGAATCCCAATCCGGCGGGCCGGGGCGCGTCCGCATTGGCACATGGTTCCTGGCCGCCTTGGCCATAGGAATTGCCCTCACTTGGGTCAACCCCACGCCATCTGCAGGCGTCTACGACACTGGCGGCGGCGGCGGGGGAGTCGTCGGCGACGGCTACTGGATGCTGTCGGCGTCCGGCAAGGTCTACAACTTCGGTGCGGCCGGTGATTTCGGCGACTTCGCCGACAACGTCGGGGGATCCATCCCGTCGCCCGCCGTCGATCTCGCGGCTGTACCCGACGGCTCCGGCTATTACATCCTCGACACGGCAGGCAGGGTCTATGCATTCGGATCGGCCGTGGCGAGGGGCTCGGCTGTGGGACGACTCGATGTGGGCGA
>JAGQSP010000372.1:0-1054 GCA_020439485.1 Acidimicrobiales bacterium
CGGCTACGGCACCCACTGCTCGACGATGCGGATGATCTGCCCGTCGGCGGTGTCGATCCACACGCCCAGCTGAAACTCCTGGGTTGAGCGCCATTCGAGCCACGTGGCGATGTCGGTTTCGTTGAACTCGGTGGGGTCGCCCGACGGATACCACAGTGCGGTGGCCCCGGGTCCCGGGTTCATCACCCGAATCGTGCTGGCGCTGTTGCGGACGTAGTAGTCGTTGGGTGGCGGCGACTCTTCGCCGTCTTCGGCGCTGGCCTGAACGGCGGCGGCGCCGGTGAACCAGCACGCCAAGTCGAAGTTGATGGCCTGGTCGGACGACCCGTCCGCGACGAATCCGAACCAGCGCCCGTCGCCGAGCGGCCCTTCGCCCGGCGCGCAGCCGCGCCCATCGGCCCGTTCGGCGAGTGCCAGGCTGATCGACCCCGAACGGTCGAACTCGGTGCATTCGCTCTGCAGAACATTGAACATGCGCTCGCAGCTGCCGTCGAGTTCGTAGCGGACACGGTCGACGTCGCCGAACTGGAACACGGTCGCGTTCAGCTGCGCCAGCAGGGCGGCCGACGAGCAACTGGCAGAAGACAGCGAAACCCAGCCACCATGGTCGGTTAGGTCGACGACCACATAGCCGCTCTCGTCATGGGTGACCCTGACCAACGAATCGGCGGTGGCGGCCGAGAAGTTCGACCCGGCGCCCTCGGCGATCTCGTCTGGGGTGGGGCCCGCGACCAGGTGGGTCAAGGCGGCCTCCAGGGCGGTCATCTCGGCCAGCTCGGGTCTGGCCCATTCCTCGACTGTCGAGCAGTCGGCACCGTCGCCGGTTGTGAAGTAGACGGCCACGGCGCCACCGTCGAGGGGGACCGTGTCGGTGGGGTCGACCAGGGTGGTCGTGCTGTCGGCGCCATCGGTGGATGACGTCGCGGCGGAAGTGGTCGAGCTGGGTTGGGTGGTTGTCGTCTCGATGGTGGTCGAGGTCGAATCGACGGTGACCACCGAGTCGGTGTCAGAGCACGCCGCCAATACCACCAGGAGGGCGACGACAGCGACGAGA
>JAGQSP010000372.1:1194-3011 GCA_020439485.1 Acidimicrobiales bacterium
GCGTCCGCTAGTCGAGAGCGCCGGAGAGTACAGCGCGGATCATGTCGTCGAAGCTGCGTTCGCGGTCGTCTATCGACATGTGCTCGCCGCGCATGATGTGGTCGCTGACGGTGCACACGGCCAGCGCCGCGGCCCCGTTCTCGATGGCGACGCCGTAAAGGCCCGCGGCCTCCATCTCGACGGCCATGAACCCCCACCGGGCCAGCATGTCGAACGTCGAGTCGCCCGCGGGGTCATAGAAGAAGTCGCTGGTGAACAGCCGGCCGACCTTGGCGCTGATGCCCCTGGCCTCGGCCGACTCGACACACGAGCGCAGCAGGTTCCAGTCGGCAGCGGCGGCGAAGTCGCGCCCCTGCACCCTGGCCCGGTTGACGATCGAGTCGGTGCCCGCCGCCATGCCGAACACGACGTCGCCCAGGTCCAGGCCGTCGACGATGGCTCCGCAGGAGCCGACCCGCACGATCTTCTTTACGCCGAACTCGCGAATCAGCTCGGTTGCATAGATCGACAACGAGGGCACGCCCATGCCCGAGCCCTGAACCGACACCGGTTTGCCCTCGTACGTTCCGGTGAAGCCCAGCATGTTGCGAACGTCGTTGACCTGTCGAACGTCGTCCAGGTAGGTGTGGGCGATGAACTTGGCCCGCAGCGGGTCTCCGGGCATCAAGACGACCTCGGCATAGTCGCCGGCCTCGGCGCGAATGTGTGGAGTTGCCATGGCGACAGCCTGTCACAACTGGCGCGGTCGCTAGGCGACGAAGCTCTCGAGGAAGGACTTCGTGGCCGCTCGGTCTTGGGGGTCTTGCGTCGCTATACCCACTCGCAGATCGGTGGCGCCAGATTCGACGTATTGGCCCAGCCGGTCGCCGACCTCGTCGGGTGACCCGATCAGCACCAGGTCTACGGCGTCGTCGACGCCCTCGATGTCGAGCATTCGTCGGTACGAGGGCAGCGATCCGTACATGGCCGATCCGGGCCTGGCGGCTTCGATGGCCCCATGTCGATCGGAGGTGACGCAGATGTTGACCAGGGCCACGATGCGCGGATCGGGCCGGCCGGCCTCGGCCGCAGCTTCGCGTATCAGCGGCGCGATGTGTGACGCGATGGTCTTGGGGCCGCACTGGCCGACGCTGGTGCCCGCGGCGTGCGCTCCGGCGAAGGCAAGCATTCGTGGGCCCAGCGCTGCCAGCAACAGGGGCGGCGGGTCGGCCTCGACCGTGAGTGTCCCGTTGGCGACGATGTGATCGCCGCCGTGCTGGACCGAGCCGGTCTCGAACAGGGCGTTCAGGCAGTGCACGAACTCGGCGGTGCGGGCGAAGGGCCGGTCGAAGCTCTCGCCGTACATGCCTTCTGCCACGATCTTGTGCGATGGCCCGATGCCCAGGGTGAACCGGTTGCCCGTGGCCGACGCCGCGGTGGCCGCCGACGCCGCCAGGGCCAACGGGTGCCGCCCGGTCAGGGGCACTACCGACGTGCCCATTTCGGTCAAACCGGCTGCGCGTTCGCCTATCGCTGCACACGCCACGATGGGGTCGACGCCCGACATCTGCGAGATCCAGAACGAGTCGAATCCTGCCGCCTCGGCCCACAAGGCCTCGGCGAGAGCCTGCTGAACGCTGGTGACGGCCGTACCGGCTCCGTAGCCCCATCTGACGGTTGAAGAAGTCATGGGTGAATCATGGCCTAACTGCGTGCGTGACCTAGGTCACGCGTGTAGGTTCGGATTCGTAGCTGCGAGCACCCCGGGGAGATCAATGCAGATCGAGATGACCATAAACGGCGTCGTCCACAGCGGCGACGTCGAACCCAGGACACTG
>JAGQSP010000372.1:3079-3368 GCA_020439485.1 Acidimicrobiales bacterium
GCCTGCACCGTGCACGTCGATGGCCAGTCGGTGAAGAGTTGCACCATGCTGGCGGTGCAGGCCAACGGGGCCTCGATCACCACCATCGAGGGGATGGCTTCGCCAGACGGAACCCTTCACCCAATGCAGCAGGCCTTCATGGAGAACCATGGCCTTCAGTGCGGTTACTGCACCCCGGGCATGGTCATGGCGGCCACATCGTTGCTCGACGAGAACCCAAACCCGACCGAGGCCGAGGTGCGCGAAGGGCTCGAGGGCAACCTGTGTCGCTGCACCGGCTACCACAACA
>JAGQSP010000373.1 GCA_020439485.1 Acidimicrobiales bacterium
TTGTTCTCGCCGGACGCTACCCGCTGGAACCGGTGTGGGCCGAGGTCGAATACTTCGTGATCGACATCGAATGTGCTTCGTGCGTCGAAACCTTCTGGGGACCGCCGACGCTTGCGTCGCTGTACGGGCCCGACGTCGAAGCGAAACCAGGCGCCTTCGACGTGAACGGCTTCGAGCCCTGTCCGTCGTGGCGAGACGACGTTCTCGGTCCTCCGCCGGGTCTGGAGCGCCAAGTCGAGAGCGCAGTCGGCCAAGTCACATCGGCTGTTCATAAGTGTGATGCGAGACAACTGCGGCACGAGGTACCCGGCTTCGCCGACCCGCAACCGAGTGACTGGGTTGGCATGGCGTCGCTCCTGGAAGCCGGGCCTCGCATCTTTGGCGGCATCCCCTTCTGGAGTGTCGTGGGACCCGACGATCGGATTTGGACGATGCAGCCGTACGACGACTCTGTGTCGTTTGGTCGGATGTCGATCGAGGTCGGCCATGCGACCGATGCCGGCACGGTCTCGGCCACAACACAAGCGGACCTCGACGCCGCCGAGGCGGTGTCTTCACTGGCTCAGCGGGGTGAGTTCCGTGCGGGCGCATTCGCTGAGTCCGTCGACCTCTACCTCGGCTTTGCCGAGCACAAGAACGTTTCGCGTTCTGAGCTCGAGGCGGCCGCGGCTTGGGATTTCTCAGCTGAAGACTTCGCCGGATACGTGGGGCCGTTCTCGGCGCTTCGGTCACTAGCCCGAGCCGACGAGTACGAGATTTCTGTTGGCCCTCATTTCCACTGCGCAAGTCCGCCTCGCCCGGCCCCGAGCCCAAACGTAGGAATGCGCAGGGTGTCGATCCGGCCGGCTTCGATCGACTCCTGCCTTAGTTGGTTTGCAGTCGATCTGTTCGTCGATGCTGAGGGGCTGATCCGAGCGGTGTCTCTGGACTTGTACGAACCGTGAGAAGGCGAATTCAGCGGGTGAAGTCGAAGGTGACGATCTCGCGCAGCTGATCGCACAGGAAACCGACGGCCTCGTCGAACAGGCGCGCACCCAGTTCGGCCGACGCTCCGGTCGGGTCGCCGATATGGCCTACGTCGCCGAAGTCGTTCGACAGCCAGCCGAACTGCACCGAGCCACCGAACTTGACGTGGTCGTTGGCGGCCAACCACTCGGGCACGTTGCGAACGGCCTTGCTCATGTCGACCAGGTCTGGCCGCAGGTGCATCATCACCGATGTCTCGTCCTGGCCACCATGGATTCCCATGCCGAGCTCGGTCGACTCTGCCGCGTTCGGATCTGGAGCCGAGTAGGCGGGCGGAACGAACGGATGCAGCAGGAACGTCAGCAGGCCGTGGTTCAGTCGGGCTTCGCGCAACACCACGTTGAGCTGGGTGGTGTTGCCCCCGTGCCCGTTCAAGAACACCAGGCGTTTGGCACCTGCCTTGGCCACGCACGCGGCGATGTCTCCCAACATGGCGTCCATCGTCGACTCCGAAAGCCAGATGGTGCCCTTGGACCAGGCGTGCTCGTTCGACTTCGAGTAGGGCAGGGTCGGTATCGCCCACACGTCGATGTCGTCGCCCAGACGGGCAACGACGGCCTTGGCGGCGGCATCGGCAATGACATAGTCGACCGACAGCGGCAGGTGCGGGCCGTGCTGCTCGACCGCACCAACAGGCACCAGAACGGTTGCACCAGCGAGAACTCGCTCGGCTTCGGGGCCTGTCAGATCATCGAGGAATCCTGCCATGGCCGCAGGCTAGCTCGCCTTCCACAGTCCCAGATCCCGTCTGCGCCGTCGGTGGGTATCGGCTCAGCCGCCGTGCCAGCGTTGCAAATCGGGTACGTCGACACCCAGGTGCTCGAGCGCACGACCGACGCTGTGACTGACCAGGTCGTCGATGGTTCGGGGCTCGTTGTAGAACGCCGGAACCGGCGGGAAGATCACCGCGCCAGCCTGGGCGGCTTGGTCCATGAGCCGAAGATGCCCTCGGTGGAACGGTGTCTCGCGCACCATCAGCACCAGGCGGCGGCCCTCCTTCAACGTGACATCGGCGGCCCGGCTGACAAGGTCGGCCGAATACGACGAGGCCACGGCCGACAGCGTCTTGATCGAGCACGGAGCAACGATCATCCCGGAGGTGCGAAACGATCCGCTGCTGATGGGTGCCGAAATGTCGCGCGAGCCGTGGACATGATCGGCGAGCTGCTCGACCTGTGAGACAGTCATCTGAGTTTCGACACCGATGGTGGTCTTGGCAGCCGCCGAGATGACCAGATGGGTTTCGTAGCCGGCACTGCGCAGCATCTGCAGAGCGCGCACGCCATATACCGATCCGCTGGCTCCGGTTATGGCGACCACGATTCGTTGCACCGAACCGAGGTTACGCTAGGCGGCTTCTACCGAGACACGTGGCGAGAGAGGAACACCGTGGCCGACGCTGATGTGATCGTCGTAGGAGCCGGGCACAACGGGCTCATCTGTGCCGCGTACCTGGCCAAAGCCGGCATAGACACGCTGTTGCTCGACGCCCGCTCGACGGTGGGGGGCCTCGCCTCGACCGAGGCCGATCTGGGCGCACGGTTCAACATCTGCAACTGCGACCACACGATGATCCGCGCGATGCCCATCATCGACGAGCTCGACCTGGAATCTCACGGGCTGCGCTACCTCGAGTCGGACGTGAGCTCGATCCAGCTGTTCCACGACGGTTCTGATCCCTTCATGTTCTTCCACGAGGTCGAACGCCAACTCGACGAGTTGGCAGCCGTGCACCCGCGTCAGGTCGAGGGCTATCGCCGCTATCTGGCCGATGCCACGCCGGTGATCGAACTGTCGCTCGAGATCGCCCGCACCATCCCCGCCACGCCGGCGATGGTGGCGACCGCGTTGCGTCGCAAAGCGGCGGGCGCAGCGACCCTGCTCAAGTGGTCGCGTCGGAGCCTCACCGATGTGCTGGGCGACTACTTCGACGACTGGCACCTGGTTATGCCGGCCATCAGCAGCGGCCCGACGATGTGGGGAGCATCGCCCGATGCACCGGGCACCGGATCGGCGGCCGGGCTTTATGCAACCCGCCACCTGGTCAAGAGCGGCCGACCGGTAGGGGGCTCTGGCGGGCTGACCGACTCGATCAGGTCTCGGTTCGAAGCCGCCGGCGGGCGGGTTCAGACATCGGCCCGGGTCGAGCGGCTGTTGGTGGGCTCAGACGGTGTCGAGGGTGTTGTCCTGGAAGACGGGACGGTGCTGTCGGCCAACACCGTGGTGGCCGCCTGTGACCCCCAGAGGGTCTACGTCGACTGGGTCGACGAGGTGCCGCCCGCGGCGCGAAAGGCCGTCGCTCGTTGGGCCGACGCCCCAGAGCAGCCCGGATACCAGTCGAAGCTCGACGCCATCATTCGCCAGGTTCCTCGCTATGAGGCGTTCGACCAGCTGGCGGGCAGGGTTCCGGGCGTCGATCTTCTCGAACCCACCCTGTGGATCAACCCAAGCCCAGAGAAGCTGGCCAAGTCACACGCGTTGCGCAAATCGGGCCGTGTGGTCGACCAGCCGACGATGCTGACGAACGTTCCATCCGTGCTCGACGACGCCATGCGCACCGCATCTGGTGATCATGTGTTGAGCCTCGAGGTGTTGTTCACGCCATACGGCGGCGACGAGCCGTGGGACCGCGACGTCGAACCGAAGCGTTGGCTGGACCTGTGGTCGCGCAACGTTCAGCCGGGCATGCTGGACAACCTCGTCGACTATCGCGTCATGACACCCGAGCGCTACGACGCCGACTTCTCGATGCACAAGGGTCACACGCCGTCTTTCTCGGCGCCACCGCTGAAGTCGCTGCTGGGCCTTCAACGAGACCAGACCCGCTACCGGTCGCCGATCGCGGGCCTGTATCTCTCGGGCGCAGGCACTTTCCCCGGCGCCGGCGTGTTCGGCGCACCGGGCCGCAACGCAGCGCACATGGTGATCCACGACCTGAACGGCCGCATCGGCGCAGCCATCACCAAGGTGCGCAGAACGGTCAAGACCCTGGGCGCGTAACGCGACTCCCGGTGTGAATCAGAGGTACTTCGACAGGTCGACCGGGGGGTAGTGAACCCTGGTGCCGTACTCGCGGCGCTCACGCTTGTATGTCGCGTCTATGCCCACCTTTGTGGCCACGCCTCGTTGATCGGCAACCGGGTCCATCTCGTGCCCTTGGGCGAAGGGAACCTCGAAGACATCGTCGCGCCAATGCACCCGGTTGGTGATGGCCCACTGGATCTCGGACGGTTCGTACATGTCGACGTCACGATCGACGACCACGACGTTGCGGATGTTGATGTGGGCAGCCATGGCGGCCATGGCCAGGTTCTTCGGCGTGCCCGGGTTGTCGCGGTCGATCTGGATCAGCGCCAGGAACCCGTTGCCGTAGGGCGGTATGTGTACGTCGGCGGTGCGATCGAGGTGGCGAACGAAGCGGCGCAGCAACGGTTCGCGGGGCAACACGTTGCCGATGTAGATGTGCTCGTACCAGCCGGGGATGATGGTCTGATAGATCGGGTTGTCGCGCCACGAGATGGCCGTGATCTCGAACGTGGGGCTGTTCCAAGGCTCGCCGTGGTAGCCGTGGAACTCGGCCAGTGGCCCTTCGGGTTCGCGCTGGGCCGGGTGCAGCAGACCCTCGACGACGATCTCTGCGTGGGCGGGGATCATGACGTCTACTGTTCGGCCGCGGCGGACCTCGATGCCCTTTCCGCGGATGGCGCCGGCGATGAACAGCTCGTCGACCGGGGTCTTGACACCCGCGGCGATCATCACCGCCGGGTCGAGCCCGATGGCCAACGCGATTGGAAACGCAGCGTCGGGGTCTTCGCGCGACTTCCAGAATGTGCCGACGTCGCGCCATTCGTTGACGTTGAATCCGAACCGCTTGGGCGCCAGCCGCAGCATCCGGTTGTAGCCCAGGTTGCCGCGTCCCGAAATGGGGTCCTTGGCGACGGTCACCGCCCCGGTGATGAACGCCCCACCGTCGCCCCGGCTGTGCACTGGTATCGGCAATATGGCGCTGTCGAGCTCGTCGCCGGTGACGAAGTTGTCGTGCCAGCCCGCGGTCTCGACCTCGACGGGAGCTATACCGTTCTCGGGCTCGAGCACACGCTCCATGACATCGATGACCTCGCTGGGTTCACACCCGAGAGCCAGAGCGGCGCGCCGGTTGGACGAGACACCACCACAGAAGATCGGCCACGAGCTGCCGGCGACGTTCTCGAACAGGCCGGCGCCGGCATCTGAGCGCGCCAGCGTGGCAGCGACGTCGGCCAGCTCGTGCTCGAGCGAGACCTGCTGGCGTACACGCGCCAGCTGCCCGGCCTCTTCGAGCGCTGCTATGTAGGTCCTGAGATCGTTGACGACGGTCATGGCCCCATGATGGCCCGTCACGCGGGTGTTAGCATCAACGGCATGGCACGGTGAGTGGCCCTGCGGTGACCATCGACCCCACATCCGCCTCGGCGGACAAGGTCGCAGAAACCGGCATCGCCCGCCTCCACAACGAGCTCGCGTCATTCGCAACGAAGGCGCGTACACAACCTTGTAACGGAGGAGCCATGAGCGCACCAGTTTCCCCACCGATCCTCGACATCGGCCCCCTGCTGGACGACTTCGACAGCCAGGCGGCCGGCGACCTGATAGGTCGGATCCGAGACGCCTGTACCCACACCGGATTCTTCGTGGTTGTGGGGCATCGCCTCGACACCGAGATGGCCGAGCTGTTCACGATGGCCAGACGCTTCTTCGACCAGCCGCAGGAGTTCAAGGAGAGCACACCCCGGGT
>JAGQSP010000034.1 GCA_020439485.1 Acidimicrobiales bacterium
CCGAGAGACATCGACTTGAAGGGCAGGAACCTGTCGTCGCCGGTGCGACCGATCATGCGGCTGGCGACGTCGACCACCTGGTCGAGGCCGGCCAGGATGCCCAGCCTGACATACGCGCAGTTGGAACTGGCCCTGGTCATCGAGGCGATGGTGCCGGCGCTGCCGCGTCCACCACCGAAGTTGTTGACCGTGTAGAACCCCTGAGCGCCGTCGTCGAACACACAAGGGCCGATGCCGCTGATGGTGTCGTATGGCAAGAACCCGGCGCGCTCGACGGCGGTGGTCAATACGTAGGTCTTGAACGAAGAACCCGGCTGGCGTTTGCCCTGGGTGGCCAGGTTGAACTCGAAATCGGCGAAGTCGGGGCCACCGATGAAGGCGCGGATGGCGCCGGTCGAGGGTTCGATCGTTGCGATTGAGACCTCGAATTGCCCCTGGTCCTTGTCGGCGAAGAACTCCTCCACCGAGGCCCGCATCATCTGCTCCATCTCGGGGTCGTAGGTCGAGTAGATCCGCAGGCCGCCCGCATAGACAGCGTTGAAGCGTTCGTCGCGGGTCTCGCCAAGCACCTCGAGGTCGAGGGCTGCATCGGTGACCGAATCGAGGAAGTAGTTGCGCCTGAGGGTCTCGTCGGTGAACCTCGGGCTGAGGTTGCGGGTGGGCAGTGGCCGACGCTGGTATTCGTCGAACTCTTCTTCGGTGATGTGACCCTGGTCGAGGAGACGGATCAGGCCCACCTCGCGGCGCCTCTGAGCGATGTCGATATCGTCGAACCCGTCGAAGATCGATGGCGCTCGGATGAGACCAGCCAACAGGGCCGCGTCGCCGTGGTCGAGTTCTTGGGCTTCCTTTCCGAAGTAGGTCTCGGCGGCGGCCTGGATGCCGTAGGCACCATTACCGAAGTAGATCTCGTTCAGGTAGAACTCGAGCAGCTCTTCCTTGGACAGCTCTTCTTCGAGCCGCGAGGCCAGCACAGCCTCGCGGATCTTGCGGTTGAGCGTGCGTTCGGGGCCGACGACGCGAAGCTTGACGATCTGCTGGGTGATGGTCGAACCGCCCTGGCTGATGCCGCCGGCCGACACGTTCGACATGAGGGCCCGCAGGGTGCCGCGGAAGTCCCAACCGTTGTGCTCGAAGAAGTTCTCGTCCTCGACCGCAGTGACCGCCTCGATGACCGCCGTGGGGATCTGTTCATACGGGATGATCTGGCGGTCGATGCTGGTGTTCAGCACGCCCATCTGAACGCCACGGCTGTCGTAGACCTCGGTTCGTTGCTCGCCCGGTTCGAGGTTGAAGTCGACGATGAGGCGCTCGCGGCTGATGGGTGTGAGCGCCTCTTCGCTGTGGGGCGCGATGGCATAGCCGGCGGCTGCGAACACACCGGTGGCCATTGCGATGCCGGCAAGGATGCCGACCAATCTTCCTGCGCGCCATGCCCAGCGCCTGACTTTGACTCCCACGAGTAACCAAAGTTAGTGGCCAGATCGCGACAAATGCGGTCGCTCGGCCACAATGGGCCTGTGCGCGCGCTGATCGTCGCCAACGGCTCGAAAACCTCATCGCTGCCCGCAGAACTGGCCGGCAGCGGTCGCCCCGACATCGTCATCGCAGCCGACGGCGGAACAGCGTTGTTGCAGGCGTCGAACATGCCACCCGACCTGGTGGTCGGAGATCTCGATTCGGCCTCGGCCGAGGCCATCCGCTGGGCCCGTGACAGCGGCGCAACCGTACTGACGCACCCCCCGGACAAGGACGTCAGCGACCTCGAACTCGCCCTGGACCTGGCCATCGAGCGCGAATGCGACCAAATACTCATCTGGGCAGCTCTTGGCGGCCGGGTCGACCACTCACTGATCAACGTCGCCGTGGCGTGCTCGCCCCGATTGGCCGACATCGAGGTTTGGCTGGGCGACGACAAGAAATCGATGACACCCGTTCATGCCGGCCGCTCGAGACGCCTGCCGGTGCAGGCGGGCGCCACCGTGTCGTTGCTCGCGATAGGCGGCCCAGCGCGCGTCAGTGCGTCGGGATTTCGCTGGGACCTCGTCGATGCAACCCTCGAGCCGACCAGCAGTCGCGGGCTCAGCAACCTGGCGACCCAGGGTGATCCCACGGTGAGCGTTGCGTCTGGCATCGTCTTGGCGCTGTGCAACCGTTGAGCCCCTACAGATCACGCCGCAGGCACCCGCTGGCCCGCGCGGTCTTGGCCCTGATGGCGATGGCGACCATTGCGGCCGGTTGCGGGTCGACCCGCCCCGAGGTCGAGACGGTACGGCTGCTGACCCACGAAGACTTCGTCATCCCGTCCGAAACACTCGACAACTTCACCGAACGCACCGGTGTGAGGGTGGCCGTGTTGCGCGAACCAGACCCGGCGGCCGTGGTCGAGCTGTTGTCGCGCACACGCGACACACCGGTGGCCGATGTCGTGCTGGGAATCGACAGCCTTTCGGTCGACCGGGTCATCTCCGAGGGCCTCGTCACGCCGTACAGAGCGATTGAGGTCGACAAACTCGACCCGACACTGCTGGTCGACGACGACAGGCTCACCCCGGTCAGCACCCTCGACGTCTGCTTGAATCTCGACGCCCAGCACTATCGACCCGAACCTCTCGACCCCGAAGAGCAGGAGCGGCTGGCACAGATCGAGGCCGCGCTGCCCGACGGGGCCGAATTGGCCATCCCAGAGGGCGAACAAGCCCAGGCGCTGTCAGCGCCGGGTTCGATACTGGACCTCACCAGGCCAGAGTTCGCCGACCAGCTCGTCGTGCCAGACCCGCACGACGACCGGCTGGGTCAGTACTTCATGCTCGCCTTGTGGCAGCGTTTCGGCGACGATCCGAACTCGGCGAGCTCGTGGACGGCGGTGCTGCGAGACCTCTACCTCAACGGCATGTCGATCGCCCCGACCTGGCGCGACGCATACTTCGGCGACTTCACACAGGGCAATCTGGAAGGGACAAAAACAGCTGTTGTCGCCTCCGCCGGCATGCCGGTGGTGACGGCCAGATTGCGTCACAACACCCCAGAATTGCTCGAGACCGAGGCCATCGACGACGGCTGCCTGCGCGTGGTGTCGTACGCCGCCATAGTCCAGGGGGCCAGCGATCGCCGTACCGCAGGCAGGCTGATCGACACCATCATCTCGCCCGAGTTCCAGTTCTACCTCGGTGACGCACTTGGCTCGCGACCCGCCCGCGCCGACCTGATCGTCAGCGAACTCGACGAGCTGTATCCCTCGACCGTCGAGGCGACACCGGTACCCGGCACCGCAGATGAAGAACTCGTCGCCTACCTGCTGGCCCAGTGGGATGCCGTGTTGAACGATGTCGACAGCGGCGGGGCGGCTACCTCCACCACCACCACCGATCCCTGAGACCCGTTTCGGTCAGGTGTCGCCACCGTTGTAGTCTCGCCCCATCCCTAGCCACTCGAAACGGGGTCTGATGAAGGCTGCAGTTCTCAACACCATTCCTGGAAACCTCGACATCGTCGAGGCCTCGGTCGACAAGCCAGGCCCGCGCGAGGTGCTGGTTCGCACCGCGGCGGCCGGTCTGTGCCACAGCGATCTCCACTTCATGGAGGGCAAGTACCCCTACATGACGCCGGC
This sequence comes from Acidimicrobiales bacterium, assembly GCA_020439485.1. GTDB lineage: Bacteria > Actinomycetota > Acidimicrobiia > Acidimicrobiales > Poriferisodalaceae > JAAETH01. The sequence goes on from JAGQSP010000034.1 coordinate 3,611, forward strand.
GATCCTGGGCCACGAATCGGCCGGCGTGGTCGAGGCGGTCGGCAGCGATGTCACCTACCTCAAGCCGGGCGACCATGTCATCAGCTGCCTGTCGGTGTTCTGCGGTCACTGCTCGTACTGCCTCGAGGGTCGGCCGTCGCTGTGCTCCGGCAAGGGCGCGGGCGAACTGGGCCGAGGCCCCAGCGAGCCTCCGAGGCTCACCATCGACGGCGAGCCGGCGTGGCAGTTCCTCAACCTCAGCTCGTTCGCCGAGATGATGTTGGTGCACGAGCATGCGCTGGTGAAGATCCGCCCCGACATGCCCCTCGATCGCGCCGCTCTCATCGGCTGCGGCATCATGACCGGCGTAGGCGCTGTGTTTCGCACCGCCGGTGTGCGTCCGGGCGAGACCGTGGCCGTGATCGGCTGCGGCGGCATCGGCCTGGGCGCCATCCAGGGTGCTCGCATTGCGGGCGCAGGCCGTGTCATCGCCGTCGACATGATCGATTCGAAGCTCGAGATCGCCCGCCAGCTCGGCGCCACCGACACCGTGAACTCGGGCCAGGTCGACGCCGTCGAGGCGGTCAAGGAACTCACCGGCGGTGGCGTCCACTATTCGTTCGAGGCCGTCGGCCTGAAGGCCACCGCCGAGCAGTCGTTCCAGATGCTGCGAGTAGGCGGCGCGGCCACCATCATCGGCATGATTCCGGTGGGCACCAACGTCGAGATCCACGGTGTCGAGCTGTTGAGCGAAAAGAAGCTCCAGGGGTCGAACATGGGCTCCAACCAGTTCCGCACCGACATGCCCCGCCTGGTCGACATGTACATGGACGGCCGGCTGATGCTCGACGAGATGATCTCGGGCCACATCCACCTCGACGAGATCAACGAGGGCTTCGAGCAGATGAAGACGGGCTCCATCGCCCGCAACGTCATCATGTTCTGATCTGGCGCCCCCAGATCACCGACCCTCGAATCACAGCCCCCTCAAATCACAGGGCACAGGCGAACAAACCCTTCGCCACCAGAATCCTGGCGACCGAATCGGCGAGCCGGTCTGCATCGATGCGACCGGCCGCCACGGCGTCCAGCAGCCTCAGGTGTATTGCGTCGACCTCGTCGGCATTGCCGAGCAGCGCGATGTCGTTGCCCGCCAGTATGGCCAGCTCGACCGCCTCGGGGGTGGTCCACCGATCGGTTACCGCGTCCATGTCGAGCGAGTCGGTCATTATCAGCCCGTCGAAGCCCATCTGATTGCGCAACAGGCCTTCCACGGCCGCGTTCGAAAGCGACGTGGGCAGGCCGTCGCTGAGCCCGGGAACATCGAGGTGGGCCACCATCACGGCCCTGGCGCCCTGCGCGATCGCCTGCCGGAATGGCTCCAGGTCGCGGGCTTCGAGCTCTGCCAGCGTGGGCGCCAACGGCAGCTCCTCGTGCGAGTCGGCCGAGGCCGACCCATGACCCGGGAAGTGCTTCACCACCGCGATCAGGCCGCCGGCCTCGACGCCATGCATGGCCGCCAACCCGTACTCGACCACGACGGGCACCTCATCGCCGAAGGCCCGGTCGCCGATACCCGGACCGCCGCCGACGTCCAGCACCGGAGCCAGGTTGGCGTCGAAGCCCAGGGCGGCCATGTCGCGGCTGTGAGCGGTGAGAGCCTCGCTCAACTCGTCTGGTGTCAGCGTGGCTGCCATCTGGGCCGCCGACGGCAGCCTCGACAGCACGTTCCTGAGCCTCTGGACGCGCCCACCCTCCTCGTCGACAGCCACAAGGGGCTCGATCGGCGCCAGCTGCCGCAGCGCGGCCAGTTCGCCGGCGAGGGTGCTGTCCGGAGTGCCCAGAACCACCCAGCCACCGATTCGGCCGCGCGAAACCAGATCGGCCAGTTCGCCCAGCCGTTCCCAGTCGACTCCGGGCATCAGCACCTGGCCGATCTGGGCGTCGAGGTCGATCTCGTCGGTGCAGATGCGGTTGGGGTCGACATCGGACGCGTTCGCGTCCGATGTCAGGTAGGTTGCCGCAACGGTGCCGGTGAGGGTGCCCAGCACCACCGGTTCGTCTCGTCCGTCGTCGACCTGCGATGCTGACGCCGGCGTGGACACCACTGCCGCAACCAGCAGCGACACGAGTATCAGCGGGGTCAACAGGCGCTTGGTCACGATTACGAACGTACCCAATATGACCTTGGGGCCCGGGTCATGACCTCGGTTCTGTGGGCGGTTATCTGGTGGATCCTGATAACCAGCCCCCTGCTGTTGACCGCCGCTGCCTTCCTGGACGCGGCCAGGAGGCCTGGTTGGGCTTGGGGTTTGGCTCAGCGGAACCGGGTGATGTGGCTGACGCTGATGGTGGCCGGAGGGGTCACCCTCATCGGTGGACCGATCATCGCGATCGTCTACCTGTTGGTGGCCAGGCCCGATGTCGCGGCGGCCGAACGCGGACAGCTCAGATGAATCGAAGATTTCCAGCACTCAACTCGACCCCAAGTCGGTCCGATGGGTTTGTACCCGCACATCCATCGAGGACCCCATGTCATTGCAGCTAGCCACCCTCGTAGAAGAATTCTCGATACTGCCCGAGCAAGACTCGGCGACCATGCGACTGCTGTCGCTGCTCGACGATCCCAACGTCGAGGGTCGCGACATCGCTCGTGTCATCGAGGCCGACCCGTCGATGACCGCTCGGCTGTTGACGTTGGCCAACTCGGCCTTCTTCGCGGTCAAGAACCCCGTCACCAATCCCTGGGGCGCGGTCATGGTCGTGGGTTTCAACGTGGTTCGCGCTCTGGCCGCATCGGGCTCGCTCGGCTTGGGAGACCCGGCCGGTGAGATGCCCGACGGGTTCTTCGAACACAGCATCGCATCGGCTGCGGGCGCGGCGGTTGTAGCCCGCCAGGTCGGCGTGAGGGCTTCGGACGCGTTCAGCGCCGCTCTGTTGCACGACGTGGGCTCTCCCCTGCTCTACCGCGCTGCTCGCCCCCGCTGGCAAGAGGCCGTGGTCGAAGACGACAACGGCCACGTCTATCTGTCGCTGACGGCCGAACGTGCGGTGTTCGGTTCGAGCCACGACCAGCTTGGCGCCCAGGTGATGGAGTACCTGCACTTCCCGCCGTCGATCGTCGATGTCGTGTCGTCGCACAACAACCCGTCGGCTCTGGTAACCAGCCGCCTCACCCGCATCGTGATCGCCGGAATCGCTCTGGCCGAAGCGGGCGGACACCCCTCGACCACACAACCGATCGCCGATCCCATCGACTCTTTCGAAGCTGTCGACCTGTCGTTCCCGCCGTCGGACGAGATGCTCGAAGACCTCGAGTCCGAAATCGCCGATCTGCGCGCAGTGCTGGCCTAGGGCCTTTGCGGCCGCGGGTCAGCGCCGCGAAGCAAACAAGCGCAGCGGCCCATCCTGGCCCGGACCCTCACAGCACCAGCAGGTGTCGTCAGAGCAGCCGTACCAGGTGACCTCACACTCGCGACACGCCCGCGGCAGCAGGCCCCCGGGTTGGGGCTCCAGCACCGGCGCCGGGGCCGCATCGGGCAGGGTCAAGGTTCGAAAACGCGGCATACCGACTTTGTCGGCACACCAGCGGCTCACCTGAGCGCCAGATCTCCTACACGGGCTGGCAATCGAGATCGAAGACCGACCCGTCCAGGCGATACCTGACCACGTACGTGTCGCCAGGTGCCCCGAAGGGGTCGACGTAGGTCGTCAGGCCATTTGTAGTCGCCACCCACGACCCATCGCGCCTGATCTGATACCTGCTGTCGGGGTCGACGTCATCCCAACCGATGGTCGCCCCGTTTGCGTCGAACACCACGAGGCACTGCCCACCCGGCCCCGGATCGTCGGGAACGACGATGGGCGAGGGATCACATGTCAGATCGGTCGTGTTGTCGTCGATCCTGTAGCGGACGACGTAGCTGTGCGCGCCCGGAGCCGCTGCGGTGTCGCCGAATGTGGTTGCCCCTTCGATGGTGGCCAGCCACGAGCCGTCTCGGCGAACCTGCCAGCGGTCGTTCCCCGGAATCTGGTCCCAGGAGAGCACCGGATTGTCCGCCGCGTCGAGCTCGACAGAACAAGACGGATCGGGGTTCGGATCGGGCGGATCCACCAACACCGGGTCGAACAACTGCAGGTAGGCGTGCCTGCCGGTTCGGAAGGTGTTCACCCGGTCGCGATCGTGGCCGATGAGCAACCCCGAATCGAGAACCTCGAGATCGAACACGGCCTGCTGAGCATTGACACCGGGATTCCAATCGAGCGGGTCACCGGTAGCCGGATCGAGGGCGGCAATCTGATAGCGCGCCTGAATGCCGGCGGTGTTCTCGTTGCCGCCCGACTCGCACGCGGCGGGCTTGGGCACGAACGGGTAGCCGGCCACGTCGGCGGTGGCGATCGGACCCAGGCCTTCGACGAAACAGAAGTGGCCTCCGATGTAGACGGCAGCGTCGGAGATACCCACCGAGTACACCGAATCGAACGCCGCCGTTACCCAGAGGTTCTCCTCGAGCCCGGGACCGTCTGCGGTTGGGAAGGCGATGGCCTTGTCACAGCTCCAGTTGCCTTTTTCGACGATGACGAAGTAGGAGCCATCGGGAGAGAACTCGGCGTCGCGCACCTGCACCGCTCCCTGGGAGCAACGTGGTCCGGCGAACAGATACCAGTCGGTGCGCCAATCGGTGATTGCGTCGGCTCCGAGGTCGATCATCGTCGCCACCGGACGCTCGAGCCCGTTCACATAGCGGCTCGCATGCACCATCAGCAGGGTCGAACCGTCGGGGTGAATATCGAGCGCCCTCACCGTTCCGGATCCGGCCTTGCCCAGGTCTCCCGACAAGTCGGCCACCAGCGTGTCGACCTCACCGGTCGCGGCGTCGAGAGCGGCAAAGCCCGATCGCGGCTGGCCGCCCGCCCACGAAAAGGCACCACCGATGTACACCCGCTGGGTATCGGCGGCGATCGCCATGACCCTGGCGTCGACGTCGGCGCTGAAGCCGAGGTCGACTTCGCCATCGTTGGTCAACTTGGCGAACCTGAGCCGCCACGCCCCGTCGATCTGCTTGAACTGACCGCCCACGTAGATGCCAGAACCATCCGGATCTGCCTCTAGTGCCAGAACCGCGTCTTCGACCACAGGGTCGAAGCCGAAGTCGAATGCCAGGCTCTCGATGTCGTAGGCGAACAGGTACGGCTGATCGACGAGCGTGCCGTCGGGCAGTTCGACCTGGGTGAAGGAGCCACCGACGACGATGCGGTTGCCTACGCGTGCCTGGGCCCAGACGATGCCGTCGGCAACGCGCGGGACACCTGCCAGGGGCTCTTCGGGGACGAGACCCCCGTGGTTCACGTCAGCTCCAGCGGGTGCCGCACCGGTGCCGAAAGTGCCGACGAGGACGAGAACCACAGTGAATGGAACCAACCAACGTCGTTTCATGAACGCTCAGCGTAGTCGCCTGACTCGCATCAGGCCATCGAGGGTCAGATCCTCTCGTAGCGCCACGCCAGCGGCCGGTCACCGTCGTAGGGCATGGTGCCGTGGAACACGCCCGGCTCGCCGTCGAAGACAAGTGGCACGAAATGCCTGTCGCCGTCCCACATGGGCAGGTCGGCGTCACGCCTAGTGCGCTCGTCGGCCGAACAGGCAGCCATGAGGCGTTCCAGCTCGATCCACACCAGGCTGCCCTCATGATTGGCCTGGGGAATGTCACCAGACCACGAGTCGACCAGGAACACGAACCCCAGCCATTGCTCGCGCTTGGGACCGAAGTTGGTCCAGGTGATCGTGCCGCGCAGTTCGATCGATTCGAGCTCGACGGAGGCCTCTTCACGCAGCTCGCGGCGCAGGCTTTCGACCACACCTTCGTCCGGGTCGACCTTGCCTCCCAGACCGTTGACCTTGCCGAAGTGGTCGTCGTCGGGACGCGCGTCCCTGCGGATCATCAGCACCCTGTTGGTGCTGCGATCGAGCAGGTACGCGAGCGTCCCTACGACCGGCTGGAATCGACCTGTGGGTGTCAGGCTGCCGACTTCTCGAGGATGTGAACGCCACAGGCCGAGGCCAGGCCGATGACGTGGGCCAGACCGACCTTTGCGCCCTCGATCTGTCGGTCGCCCGCCTCGCCCCGAAGGTGGTGGCACACCTCCCAGATGTTGGCGATGCCGGTGGCCGAGATCGGGTGACCCTTGCTCTGCAGACCGCCTGACACGTTGACCGGCTTGGAGCCGTCGCGCCAGGGCGCCCCCGACTCGAAGAAGTCGACGGCGCCGCCCTCTTCGCACAGACCGAGGTTGTCGTAGTGGACCAACTCTGCGGTGGCGAAGCAGTCGTGCAACTCGACCAGGTCGAGGTCTTCGGGGCCGATGCCGGCCTGCTCGTATGCCTGCGCGGCGGCCCGCTTGGTCAGCGTGTTGACGTCGGGAAGCACCTGGCAGCGCTCGGTGTAGGGATCGGAGGTCAGCACCGAAGCGCTGATCTTGACCGCACGGCGCTGCTGTTCGAGCGACAGGGTCTTCAGCTTCGAGTCGGACACCACCACCGCCGCAGCACCGCCGTCGCAGTTGGCAGAACACATCGGACGCGTGTTGGGGTAGGCGATCATGATGTCGCCCATGATCTGCTCGAGCGACATCTCCTTGGTGTAGGCCGCCAGCGGGTTCAGCGTCGAGTGCTTGTGGTTCTTCTGGCTGATGCGGGCGAAGGTCTCAAAGCCGACGTCGCCGTACTTGTGGCCATATTCCATGCCGACCTGGGCGAAGGTTCCCGGCATGTTGGCGGTGCCGACACGGCCGTCGGTTGGGGCGATGGCGCCCACGCGACCCTCGGGTGTCCACTCGTCCTGGTCGGTCTGGGCGGTGGCACCCAGCAGTCCGGCGCCTGCCAGCTTCTCGACACCGACCGCCAGGCCCATGTCGCACTCGCCGGCCTTGATGGCCATGATCACGGTGCGCAGCGCGGTGGCACCCGTGGCGCACGCGTTCGACACGTTGTAGACCGGGATACCCGTCTGGCCGATCTGCTTTTGCAGCTGCTGGCCAAACGATCCGCTGCCCCTGAGGTTGCCCGCGGCCATGATGCCCATGTCGGCCATGGTCACGCCGCCGTCCTTCATGGCCGCCATGGCGGCCTCGGCTCCCAGATCGACAGTGTCCTTGTCGAAATGTTTGCCGAACTTGGTCATGTTGATTCCAAGAATCCAAACATCCTCGGCCATAAGTGGTTCCTCCCCCTCAGTTGTTGACGGGTTCGAAACCGAACCCGATGCTGTCCTGACTGACGGGTTCGAAACCGAACCCGATGCTGTCCTGACTGACGGGTTCGAAACCGAACCCGATGCCTTCGACACCGTTCTTGGTGCCCATCGAATAGGTACACAGCCGGACCTTCATGCCCAGCTTGACGTGATCATCGTCGGGTTCGACGTTGCGCAGGTTGGCCCTGACGCTGGTGCCGCCACAGTCGATGATCGACGAGACGAACGGCACCTCGACACCCGGTGATGCCATCGTGACGATGGTGAACGACACGACCTCGCCTTCGGTGTCGATGTCGACCTTGCGGAACTCGGTGGCGAAGCACCCCGCACACGCGTTGCGGCGATCGAAGTAACGAGCCCCACAGTTGGTGCATTCGTTGGCTACCAGGTGAGGCTGGTCGCCGAGCACCAGGTAGTCGACAAGGGGAATCTGGGACGGTGCTGCGGTATCGGTCATCGCGCCTCCTCGTGAAACTTCGTCGATTCTGCCAGAAGGCCCAGCCGATTTGAGAATCGGCGCGCACAGCGACTACGGTTCTGCCAGCCCCTTGGGAGGGGTCGGGGGACGATGGTCAAGCTTCTGGTCAGAAAACTCGCCGAACTGCTGTTGGTGTTGTTCGTCGTGTCGCTGCTCAGCTTCTTGCTGCTGTCGCTGGTGCCAGGCGGCAACCCCGCACTTCGAATCTTGGGCGACCAGGCCACACCCGAGTCGATAGCGGCACTCGAAGCCGAGTTGGGGCTCGACGACCCGATGGTCGTGCGCTACGCGAACTGGCTGGCAGGTGTGCTCCAGGGCGATCTGGGCCGCTCGACCGATCTCAACCAGGACGTTTCGAGTGTGCTGGCCGAAAAGCTTCCGATCACCATCGAACTAGCGGTGTTGGCCATCGGAATCGGCATCGTCGTGTCGATTCCGCTCGGCGTTGTCAGCGCATGGCGCCAAGGAGGGTTGGTCGACAGAATCATCACCTCGACCAGCTTTGCAGTGCTTTCCCTGCCCAGCTTCCTGATCGCCATCGTGTTGCTGATCGTGTTCGCCGTGAAATGGAAGCTGGTCCCGGCTGCGCCCGCATGGGTGCCATTCACCGAGTCTCCGTTCACCAATCTCAAGAACCTGATCCTGCCCGTATCGGCGATGGCGCTGGGCGAAATCGCCGTACTGACCCGGGTGCTGCGCTCGGACATGATCGAGGTTCTCCAGAGCGGGTTCGTAGAAACGGCCAGGGCGAAGGGCCTGACCACCCCCTACATCTTGTTCAGGCACGCTCTACCCGCCGCATTGACCTCGATGCTGACCCTGGTCGGGTTGCAGATCGCTGGCGCCATGACGGGCGCTGTCATCATCGAACAGATCTTCGGCCTTCCCGGCATCGGCCGCACGATGTTGCTGGCGATTTCGAGGCGCGATCTGGTTCTGGTGCAGGGAACGGTGTTGGTGGTCGCCAGCGCCTACGTGGTGGTCAACTTCCTGGTCGACATCGCCTATCGGCTGACCGACCCGAGGATCCGACGTGGCTGAGTCGATGCGACCCGTGGAGGCGGTTTCGAAAGGTGGCGACGGCTACGGCGTGCTGTTTTGGGCCGCGGCTGTATGGTTCGCGCTGGTGGTGGTGGCTGCGGTTGCAGGCGATCTGTTCCCGTTGCCGGACCCCGACCGCATCAGCCCCGCCGACAAGTACCTGCCCGTCTTGTCGGAAGGCCATCTGCTCGGCACCGATCAACTGGGCCGCGACATCCTGGCCCGCCTGGTCGACGGATCGCGGATCTCGATGATCATCAGCTTTGTCACCGTCATCGTCGGCATCTCGGTGGGTGGGCTGTTGGGCACCACGGTCGGCTACTTCGGCGGCAAGATCGAAGCCGCGGCGATGGCGGTGGTGAACATCGCCCTGTCATTCCCGGCGCTGGTCGTGCTGCTCGGTGTCATCGCCATGGTCGGTCAGTCGCTGAAGGTGCTGACCATCGTGTTCAGCCTGCTGGCGATTCCGGCCTACACCCGGTTCGCCCGAGCATCCGCGATCTCGTTGAAACAGCGCGAATGGGTTGCTGCGTCGCAGATGATGGGCGCCACCACCCCCAGGGTCGTAGGGCTGGTTCTGCTGCCCGAGGTGCTCATCACCCTGGTGACGTTCGGGCTGTTGGCCCTGGGCGGGGTGATCGTGGCCGAGGGCGCAATCGCATTCCTGGGCTTTGGCGTTCCACCTCCCCAAGCCACCTGGGGAGGGATGATCGCCGACGGCAACCGTGCGTTCGCCGACGACATTGTTCATGTGGCGCTGGTACCGGCCACCACCATGTTCTTCACGATCGTGTCGCTGAACCTGCTGGGCGATGGCCTGCGCAGACGGCTGCAAGTGCGCGAAGCTCAGATATGACCGGCTGGGTCCGGCCACCTAGGGGGAACCAATGAAACCGAATCGTCTGCTGATCATCTTGCTGGCGGTGCTGGCCTTCGCAGCCACCGCGTGCTCGTCTGGCGACAGCGACTCGGACGGCGGGTCGTCGCCCGACGACTCGGGCACGGGCCAAGACATCTCGTCGGCCACCACCGAGGCGGCTCCTGACGAGACCGGCTTGGAGATCACCCGAGGTGGCGAGATCTCGGTGGGTATCGTCGCCGAGAGTTCCGGCTGGTATCCGCCCAGTGCCGAAACCGCGTTCTCGGCCGGGTTCCTGGTGATGGACGCCCTGTACGACCGTTGGTACGACCAGACCGGAGGTGGCGAGCTCATCCCCGTGGTGGCCGCTGCGCGTGCCACACCCAATGACGATGCGTCCGAGTGGACCATGCCCATACGGCCGGGGATCATGTTCCACGACGGCACCGAGGTAAACGCCCAGGCCGCCGTCGACATGATCACCCAGTGGCACGAGGGTCCGTTCGGTTCGTCGTCCACCATCGACCGGGCCGAGGTGGTCGACGAGTACACGGTTCGTTACTTCCTGACAGGCCCCGACCCGGCGTTCGAGGAGGTGCTGGCCGGGATAGCGACCGGCGCCGTGTTCTCCCCCACCGCCGGGCGCGCATTCGGACCTGAAGACTCGGTCGACAACCCCATCGGCACCGGGCCGTTCATGTTCGAATCGTGGATTCGCGACAGCGAGGTCGTGGTGGTGCGCAACCCCAACTACTGGCGCTCGGCACCCGACGGCGGCACCCTCCCCTACCTCGATCGCATTCGTTTCCGGGTGCTTCCCGACGGAACCGCTCGTCGTGCCAGCCTCGAGGCCGGCGATCTCGACATGGCCACCCAGGGTGGACCCGACGGAGGGCCCGCTCTGATCGAACAGGGTTTCGTGCCCTACGAGTTCATCGGCAACGGCGCCGCTCTGAACATCTACAACACCGCGGTGCCACCATTCGATGATGTTCGCATGCGCAGGGCCGCTGCACACGCCCTCGACCCCGAACAGGCAAATGCGCTGCGCCCACCGAACCTGTCCGGCGTGGCCGAGTTCCGGACCCAGTACTACAACTCGTCGAGCCGGTGGTACGACGAGGCTGCGGGCGAGGGCTATGCCAGGTTCGACCCCGATGAGGCCCAGCGGCTTTATGACGAGTACATCAACGACCCTGGCCGCAGCGACGGCAAGTCCGTGGGCGAGCCGGTGAGCTTCACCTACGACTGCAACACCGACCCGATCAACCTCGACACCGCCCAGTTGTTCCAGCAGGAGTGGGGCGACGTCGGATTCGAGGTCGAGATCCGCACCACCGAGCAGGCGAGCTTCGTCAACCAGATCATCGGCACGTCCAGCGAGCCGCTGTTCCAGGGCGACTTCCAGATCGCGTGCTGGGCCGACGGCAGCGAGCAGGACCCGTTGTCGATCTATCGCACGCGCTATGGGTCGAACCAGGTGTTGAACTGGACCAACTTCACCGATCCGGCCATCGACGCAGCGCTCGAAACCCTGCGCACGAGCCTCGACTTCGACACCCGCAAGGCCGCTGCCGCCGACATCGCACGCATCACAGCCGATGCCCAGACGGTGTATTGGTGGGCTTCGGGCTCGACCCTGGTTCTGGGGCGCCCCGAGGTTCACGGTGTAGAGAACTTCACCTACCCCGACGGGCAGGTGGGCGAACGCCGCGGGTCGGGCCGGGTGTGGTGGCACGAGGTCTGGCTGGAAGGCGCCGAGCCGCTCGACGATGTACCGACCGGTTTCGTCGAGATCCCGGAGGTCACCACCACGACCACAACCGAGGCACCCGCAGAGCCCGTACCAGGCGGGCCCGATCCAGCAATCGCAGACGCAATGCCTGCCGCGCCGCCAGGGTTGAGGATGGCTGGCAACGGGCCACCGTTGGCCGATCTGTGCCCTGGTATCACGACGCTCGAAGGCATCGAACCGATCAGTGCCACATCCCAGAGCTATCCGGGCGACCCGCAGCTGGGGCCGAACGGACAGGTCACGATCTATGTCCTCGAGCCCGGGGACGCAGACACCATCATCGGCCGCTACGAGCAGGCTGTCGCCGAGTGCGTCGAGTTCTCGACAGAACTCGACGACGGCACGCCTGTGAACCTCGGTTATGTGAGCAGAGATCTGGGGTCGTTCGGCCCGGAGTCTTACGGCTACGGGGTGGCCGGCGACGCGGGCGGTTTCCCGATCGACAGCGACATCGTGTTGATCCGCTCGGGCGACAACTTGGCTCTGGTCACGGCGCTGCACATTCTGAGCCCCGCCGATGGTTCTGTGGTCACACCGCTGGCCGAGGGAGCC
>JAGQSP010000374.1 GCA_020439485.1 Acidimicrobiales bacterium
GGGTGCATCAGATGACGGTTGGCGTCGAGACCATCGCTCATGGCGCCAGGGTACCCACGCGTGCAACGCCTGTACTGTCACAGCCATGAGCGACATCGTTTGCCCGGCCTGCGGGGAACAAGACGAGCTCGACGGCGAACGCCGTGGAGACGTCATCGCCATCACTTGTGCCACCTGCGGCACCACCTGGAACCGCGACCCCAGCCCCAGGTGCAACCGGTGCGACAGCTCCGATGTCGAGGCCGCCATCAAGGCGGTGGTCGAAAAGAGCCGCGGCAGCCAGCTGTCGATCGTGGCCACCCAGGTCATACATCTCTGCCGAAGCTGCGACGAGGAGCTGTTGGCCAGCTACCGCATCAGTCGCAGCCCGCTGATGCCAGACCAGCTACCCACGACCTAGTCGTAAACCGCCCCGCCGCTGCGCCAGTACACGCCGTCCTCGCGATCGAGGAAACGCTCGTCGACCAGATAACGCCGCACGGCCGCATAATCGTCGTGCCAGCGAGCCGCTATGGCGCTGACCTCTTTCTCGCTGTACTTCAGGCCCGGCTCGAAGTCCTGGGCGATCTCCTCCAATACGATCAGCCGCTTCGAACGTGCCGTCGGCATCGACGCCAGCCGACCGTCAACGACAAAGCTGGCCAGCACCTTCTCGCGATGGTTGGTGGGAGTAGGCGTCGATGGGGCCGCGCTGCGTGCCGCCTGTCCGAAAGCCGACGACAGCAAGGCCAGCGAACCATCCGAGCCGGTCACCACCAGGCCGCCCGAGGCCAGCCGGGCTACGGCGTCGTGCACCTCGCGCATCGTCAGGCCGGCAGATTCTGCGATCTGTTCGACCGTTGCGGCGCCCAGCACCAATGCCGCAAACACCTTGCGGCGCGACTCGTCTGCCAACAGGCCGACCAACTTGGCGGCGTCTGGAACCAGGGGTTGAGAATTCACACGCCCAACATATGGGCTCTGGTTCAGCCTGCCAGGGAGATTTCGCCGGGCTCGGAAACCAGCCAGGTCATCAGCCGTTCGTTGCGCTTGGCGAGGCTGGCAATCACCAGCGAAGGCACCTGCCAGGTCGAAACCTTCGACAGTGCCGTGGCCGTGACCACAAGCGATTGGCCATAGCTGCCGGCATCGCCGAACGCGGTGCCCGGACCACACTCGCGGCGCTGCGAACCATCGTCGAGTTGAACGACTCCGTCAACCACCACCACCAGGCGCCGATCGATGGAACCAGCCTCTTGGATGGTTGCACCCTTGGGGTAGGTCATCGGGCTGGCGGCCCGGCGAAGTGCCCGCTTGTCGGCCGGTGAAAGGTCGGCAAAGGCGGCGACGTCAGTGATCTGCAACCTGCGCTTGTTCACCGATGTTCGAAGCATTTCGTGTCCTTCTGAAACTCGTGCCGGAGCCAACGGCACTGGGATAGCCACCGACAGTGACTCTCCAGGCGTGAACTTAGTCGCGCCATACGTGACTGTTCAACACAATCGCGCCGGAAATAGTGGTTGTGCTACCACTTTCCGCCACTGGCGAAACATGGCTCACCCCCAGCCGGCCAGATGGCCGCCTGCACTATGTCGGCGTGTTCTATCGTCGAGCCTCGTGACGTCACCTTCCACAACGCCGAGCGCAGGGCGTCGATGACACTCAGCGCCTTTGCGAAAGGCAACCTGTTCGGCCGACGCCACGGCGACGGCCAGCCCCGGGTTCTCGCACTACACGGCTGGTCGCGCAC
>JAGQSP010000375.1 GCA_020439485.1 Acidimicrobiales bacterium
CCTGTCCGTCGCGGCGACAAACGTCTGGCAAATTGCGGGTCAGCGCTCACGAACCCTCGTCGATGAGATACCAGTCGGGTTTGCCCAGCGGCCAGTACTCGCCCCACACGTTCTCGCCGCCTGCGACCTCGATCACCGACCCGGTGATGAAATCGCCGCTGGGGGCGCTGAGGTAAACGGCGGCCTGGGCGACGTCGTGAACGTCTCCCAGCCGGCGCTGTGGGTTGTGGTCGAAGCTGGGCTTGGCCTCGGGCGGGTAGTTCACCAGCCCTTCGCTGGCGACCACGCCGATCGAGATGGCGTTGGCGCGAATGCCGTGGGGCGCCCATTCGAGCGCCAGGCTCTTGGTCAGCTGGATTTGTCCGGCCCGGGCGGCGTTGGTGTGGGGAATGCCCACCGCTCCCCTGCCGGTGAGGGTCGACATGTTGACCACCGAGCGATCGGGCACAGTGCCGAGGGGGCGGTGCTGTCCCCCGTCGTCGGCAATCCACCTGCGGGCTGCCTCCTGCATCATGTACCACGTGCCGTACAGGTTGGTCTCGACCACGGCGGCCCAGCCCTTGGGACTGATGTCCAACGACTGGGCTGCGAACTGGCCGCCGGCGTTGTTGACGAGGATGTCCAGGCCGCGCTGTCGCTCCCACACAGCGTCCATCAAGTCGGACACCTGCTGAGGGTCGCGGATGGTCATCTGCACCGACCAGCACTCGACGCCGATAGAGGCCAGTTTCGCCTCGACGTCGGCGAGCTTGTCGGCGTTGCGCCCACAGGTCACAACGGTTGCGCCGAGTCGCCCGAACAACGTCGCCGTGGCCATTCCGATGCCTCCAGCGGCGCCCGAGACCAGCACCGTCTTGCCCTCGAACAGGTCGTCTCGAAATACGGTGGGCAACGCCCCCAGCTCTTCGAAGGTGTGGCTCTTGTAGGCATCCATCTGTTCCCCCTGGGCCGAGCGACGCTGCACAGTCGTCGGGACTCGCCAAGCGTGCCACGCAACTCCCCTGCGGTTCACCTCGGTCGCCTGCCGGTGCGGAACAATTCGTGAACTCGTCCACATCGAAGCCCCGGCGCCGGTTCGAGGCTCTTAGCCTCCCAAGGGTGAGACTGGGACGGATCGCAGCAGTTCTTGCCATGGCACTGATCGGCGCGGCATGCGCTGGTGCCGATGACGACGCCACGACCGATGCCGACTCTGCCGACAGCTCGGCACCCACACCGCAGGTCGCGCCTCCTTCCACTCCCGACCGAGCGGCGACCGAGGCGACGGCAGCTTTCGATCGGTTGATAGACGAGGTCGTCGCCGGCAGTTTCGACACGGCCGATGTCACCGAGTTCTCGAGCAACGCCGACGCTCGGCACGCATGGTTGCTGAGCGACCTGCTGCGCTTTGTGGGCGACCCGGTCATCGTCGACACCATCGTCGGCGAGTTCGACGAGTTGACCGGCACCGACTTGGCCGGTCAGGTCACCCAGTTCACGGCCTGGAACGAGACGACCAACCGGCTGATCGCCTGGGACACGCCTGCGCCGCCCGATTACCGGCGCCTGAAGGGCAGGCTGTTCACCCTGGTCGAGCCGCGCTGGGCGCCCTTCTTCGACGACGCGGATGCCACGATCGACTGGCGGTGGCTGTCTTGGGGTGGCGTGTCCATCGACGATCGCCCCTTGGGCACCACGACGCCTTGTCCGGCGCCTGGCTGCATCCCGTCTTTGGACGACCCGACGCTGGTTGCGGCTGCCGATGGTGGCTATTACGACGACCATTCGATCGTGTTCGGGGTGGTCCAGGGTGACGAGGCGGTGGCGTTCCCGCGCAACGTGATGGAGATCCACGAGATGGTCAACATCACCATCGGCGACCGTCGCATGGGCATCCCTTACTGCACCTTGTGCGGCTCGGCGCAGGCGTTCTACACCGACTCGGTTCCTGCGGGAATCGACACACCCGTCTTGCGAACCTCGGGCCTGTTGAGCCGGTCCAACAAGGTGATGTTCGATCTGTTGACCATGTCGGCCTTCGACACCTTCACCGGCGAGGCGGTCAGTGGCCCGTTGCTGCGATCGGGTGTGGTGTTGGACCAGGCCACGGTGACTGTGACCACCTGGGGCGAGTGGAAGGCTGCTCACCCCCACACCCGCATCGTCGCCGAGGACGGTGGCATCGGCCGCGACTATCCCGACGATCCTCTGCAGGGCCGCGACGACGATGGGCCGATCTTTCCGATCGGCGATGCCGATCCGCGTCTGCCTGTGCAGGCCGCGGTGGTTGGAGTAGTGCTCGATGACGGCACTGCGGTTGCGTTCTCGGTCGAGGCCCTCGATGAGGCGGCAAGCACCCAGCCCGAGGGTGCACAAGTGGCCCGCCTGGGCTCGGTGGCCATCGTCTCGACGGCGGGTGGCTATTCGGCGATGGACGACGACGAGCCGGTGGCAGCGCACCAGGCGTTCTGGTTCGCATGGAGCCAGTTCCACCCC
>JAGQSP010000376.1 GCA_020439485.1 Acidimicrobiales bacterium
CCCCAACGCCACCTGAGGCTCGAAACAACGGCTCAGTGGAACATCAGGTACTGGTCGAGTTCCCAGGCCGTGACGTTCTCGCCCGGTTCGTCGGTGCCGACTACCTCGATGTAGCGCTCCCACTCGTGGCGCTTGTTGGCCACATAGTTGGCGCAGACGTCGGCGCCAACGGCTTCGACGAATGTCGGGTCGGCCTCTAGGTCGTCGAGCGCCTCGTTGAGGCTGGATGCCACGCACACGTCGGTGTTGACCTCTTCGAAACCGTCGGTGGTGAGCGGTTCGGGGCATTCGAGCTCGTTGACCACGCCCAGCCGGGCCGCCTGCAGCACCGCTGCGATTCCGAGATGCACGTTCACCGCACCGTCGGCGATTCGGTTCTCGATACGCGTCGATGATCCGCGCCCGTCTGGGATGCGGTTGGCCGCACAGCGGTGTTCGTAGCCCCAGTTGGCCCAGTATCCGTTCAGGGCGCCGGGCTGCAGCCTGCGGTAGGCGTTGACGGTGGGCGCGCACAGCGCACCGAGGGCGCGGTGGTGGCGGACCAACCCGGCGATGCACTGTTTGGCCAGCGACGACAGGCCATCGGCCGTGTCGGCGTCGTAGAACGCGTTGTTCTCGTGGGTGTCCTGGAGCGAGAANNTTGACGTGTACGCCGCTGCCGGCGAGCCCCACGAACGGCTTGCCCAGGAACGTCAGGTCGAGGCCGTGGTCCAGCGCGACCTCGCGGGCCAGCACCCTGAACAAGAACGCGTCGTCGGCGGCCTTGAGAGCGTCGTCGTACTCGAGGGTCAACTCGAACTGCGACTCGTCGAACTCGGCGTTGATCGACTCGAGTTTGAACCCGCTGGCCCAAGCGGTGCGCATGATGTCGTCTATCAGACCGTCGGGGTCGGCGGCCTTTCCGGTTCCGTACACCATCGAGCGCGGCGTCTGCCAGCGTTCCCAGCCGCCCTCGCCGTCGGGTTGGAGAACATAGGCCTCCAACTCGATACCGACCTTGGGGCGGTATCCCAGGTCTTCCCAGGCACTGATGGCCTGCTGCAGCGCGTGACGCGCTGAATAGGTGTAGGGCTCACCCTCGAAGGTCAGGTGGCCGACCGCAACCCCTGTCCGGTCGTCTTCCCACCCAGGGCGCACGGCCAACGGGTCGAAGGTCGACAGCACATCTCGCAGGCCCTCCAGCAGGTAAGACCCAGGGGCGGGAATCATGCTGCGGTCGTAGCCGAGGGCGAAGGTGGTCACGCAGTGAGCGGTGCCCCGGTCGGCCAGCCGGGCCGGAAGGTATTTGCCGCGGGGCAGGCCGAGGTGGTCGGGCCACATGACCCTGATTCGGTCGTATCCGGTCATCTTGCTCCTCGTGGTCGTGAGGCGGATGCGTCGGGCTGGGCCCTCAGCCGAGAACAGTAGTCGTGGCCATGAACCGACGGATCAGGGCGTTCAGTATCTCGGGGGCTTCCGACGGCACCAGGTGGCCGGCTCCGGCGATTTCGAACAACTCGGACTCGCCGATCAGGTCGGCGATCAGACGGCTGTATGCGGCCGGGGTCTCGAAGTCGAGTTCGCCGAACACCACCAGTGCGGGAACGTCGATGTGTCCGAGACGGTCGCGCACGTCGTGGGTGACCAGGCAGTCGCACGCGGCCCTGAAACCGGCCGGGTCGATGCTGGCGAAGGCGGCGACGGCCCTGTCGTACTCGGGCCCCGAGAAGCCAGGCGCGGCTATCGAGGAGATCACGTCGGCAGCGATCTGGGCCGGGGTGAGCCCGGCGTCGATTGCGTCCAGGCGCGATGCCCGCCATTCGTCGGGGTCGGTGCCGTCGAGTCCGAACGCCGGGCTGGTGTCGACCAGGATCAGACCGTTGACCCTGTCCGGGTGGCGCAACGCCACATGTTGGGCGTGCTGCCCGCCGAACGACAGGCCACACAGATGCGCCTTGTCGATCTCGACCAGGTCGAGGAGGCGTGCCACCGCATCGGCTATGGCCTCGAACGTCAACGGCACCACCGGCCTCGAGCCTCCGTAACCGGGCATGTCCCAGGCCAGGCATCGGTAGTGGTCGCCCAGGTCGGTCAGTTGGGCCTCCCACGCCATACGCGTGCCGCCGAGCCCGTGCAGGAAAACGATCGGGTCGCCGTTGCCCGCCTCGCGCCAGGCAATCTCGTGGTCGACGTGGTCCGAAGGTATGGCCATTCGGGCAAACAGTAGTCGTGCCTCAATCGCTAGCCTCGCTGGAGTGCATCCGGTCGCGGCGGCCGGACAAGACAGGAAGGTCGACTGTTGGGGTCTCCGCTCATCGGGCTACCAGGCAGAAGGAAATACGGCCGCCAGGTCCAGGGGTTCGAGGGGCCCCTCGAGGGGCTTTCGCTCGACCTCTATGTCACCGACTACGCCCGCGGGGTCATCGAGGCCGGCGGGCTTCCTGTCCACCTGCCCGTCGACGTCGATGCCGACGCCATCGTCGACCGCCTCGACGGTCTGTTGTTGACGGGTGGTGCAGACATCGCCCCCGACCGCTACGGCGCCGAGCGTCACCGCGAGGTCAGCGTGGTCGAGGGCGAACGCGATTCGCTCGAGTTGGCCCTGTACGAGGCCGCCGTTCGGCGGGGTATCCCGGTTCTGGGTATATGTCGTGGCCTCCAGCTGATCAACGTGGCCCACGGCGGCACGTTGGAACAGCACGTGCCGCAACACAGCCGCTACGAGCAGCTTCCCGAGGTACCGGTGCACCGCGTCGAACTGGTCGAAGGCACCAGGGGCTTCGACCTGTACGGCCAGGGCATCGAGGTGAACAGCCTTCACCACCAAACGGTTGGCGACGTCGGCAACGGGCTGGTGGTGTCTGGCCGCAGCGACGACGGCGTGGTCGAGGTCGTCGAGAGCGGCGATTCGGTCTTTGCCGTCCAGTGGCACCCCGAGATGATGAACACCCGACCCAACGACCCGTGTTTCACCTGGCTGGTCCAGCGGGCCATGGTCGACGCATGAGTACGCCCATCGCATCCTGGGGCGACGACGAGTTGAAGCTGACCGACCGGGTCAGCGTGCTGGTCGGAGCCGAGAATGGGAAATACCCCAGCGGCAACTCGATAGTGGTCCGCGGTCGGGCCGAGACCATGCTGATCGATCCATCGGTGTGTGTTGTGGATCGAGGGGGTGCTCCGGTCAGCGTCGATGTCGTGGTCAACTCCCACGCCCACGAAGACCACGTGGCCGGAAACGGGACCTTCGCCAGCGCCAGGGTGATGGCCCATCACGACGACCTCGTCGGTGTGCAGAGCCTCGACGGGCTGCTCGATGTCTTCGGTTACGAGGAAGACGAGCTGCGTCAGGAGAACGCCATCAAGTTCGTCGAGGAGTATCACTACGCACCCCGACCCGACGCAACCGGGTTCGGTGACGGGCACAGGTTCGACCTGGGCGAGATCGCCGTCGAGGCGATGCATCTGCCCGGCCACACCCGCGGTCACAGCGGTTTCTACATCGATGGCGGCGTTTTCTTCCTGAGCGACATCGACCTGACCGGGTTCGGGCCCTATTACGGCGATGCCTGGTCCAGCCTCGAACAGTTCGACGACAGCCTCCAGAAGGCCCGCGAGGTCGAGGCTGACTGGTACGTCACCTTTCACCACAAGGGTGTCATCGAGGGACGCGCCGCCTACATCGAGATGATCGACGGCTTCCACGCAGTGATCGACAAACGGCACTCCGAGATGCTCGAGTTCCTCGCCGAGCCTCGCACGCTGGCCGAGATGGCTCGGCGCCGGTTCGTTTACAGGCCCACCGTCGAATTGTCGTTCGCCACCAAGGTCGAGCTTCGAACAGCCGAGTTGCATGTGGCGCGGATGCTCGAGAGAGGCGAGGCGACCGAGGTCGAGCCCGGCCTGTACAAGGCGGTCTAGGCCGGTTTGCTAGTCGCCGGTCTCCAGCCTCTGGGCCAGCGGCGAATGCGCAACGGGCGCGGTCCACGGGGGCGACAGGTAGATGTTGACGCGCCACACGTGAGCGGCCACCCGGACCAGCCAGCGCATGGCGTCCAGGCGTTCGTCCACCTGCTCGGCCGACGTCTGGTTGGTTATGGCCTCAGATATCTGGCGGTTGCGATAGAGCCGTCGGTGTGCATCCAACCCTCTGGCAACCACCTCCACGTCATCTGGGGCCAGTTCGGCACCGCCGCCGAGCCATGTGGCGAACCTGCCCACCAGTCCGCGCACAACCCGTGTGGCGTCGGTGAGGGTTTCGTCGGTGGCTACCACGGCGATCATGTTGGCCCTGTCGAGGCGGTCGATCAGCCGCTCGATGTGGTCGGCCGCGTGCATCAGCGCGGTGTGGTGGGCGATGGCGTTGTCGCCCTGTGATCTCGAGTCGACCCTGGCGAGGTAGGTGCGCGTAGATGCCAGGGCATCGAGGAGAGCGCTGTATTCACCGGAGTGGCTTTGTCTGGGATGGTCGACCTGATCGAGGAACAGGGCTGCACCCGCAGCAGCGATCTCCTTCAAGGTCTGTTCGGCCACCGACAGCGCTAGCTCAGGATCGTTCAACAGGCGCGGTTCCAACCTGTGGGCGAGGTCGTCGTCTGGTACCGGAACAATCCGCTCGACCAGTGCGGCGAATTGGCGGGCAAAGGGCAGCACGGCCAATACGCCCAGCCCGTTGAAGAGGGTGTGGAACCCCACCAGCAAGAGCTCGGGGTCGTCTGTGGTGGCACTTCCCAGCCGTTCGACCATCCCCACATAGGGGATCAGAAGGAAGTATGCGAACACCGCTGTCAGCAGGTTGTAGATCACGTGTGCCAGGCCGGTGCGCCTGACCTGGGTAGAGCCGCCGATGGTGGCGAACGCGGCGGTGGATGTCGTGCCCACGTCCATTCCGATGACCACAGCTGCGGCCTGGGGGAAGCTGATGGTGCCCGCGTTCACTGCCGTGATGGCCATCGCCACGCCCGCGCTGGACGACTGAGTCACCAGGGTGACGACGATGCCGATGCCGACCAGCTGGACCCGCCCCCACATCGTGTTGGCCGGAAACGAGTCGGGCGAGATCGTGTCTTGCAGGCTTCCCAGGCCCGCCTGCAGGAAATCGATGCCTATGAACACCAATGCGAAACCGGCGATGGCGGTGCCGGCCCCTGCCAGCCATCCACGGGTGAACGTCGTGATCATCGCACCGGCGAAGGCCAATGCGAGGGCGACGGTGCCGAGCGGAACTTTGAACCCGAACAGGGCGACCAGCCAGCCGGTGATGGTCGTGCCGATGTTGGCACCGAAGATGATGCCCAGTGCCTCGGCGAAGGTGATCAGCCCCGCTCCGACGAAGCCGATGGCGGTGACGGTGGTGGCGCTCGACGATTGGATCACCGCGGTCGAAACCGCCCCGACGGCGGCGCCGCTTGTCGGGCTGCGGGTCCAGCGGCGCAGTGCGGCCTTCAGCGAGCCGCCTGCCAACTGCTTGAGGCCGTCGGTCATCACGTGCATGCCGAGCAGGAACAGGCCGATCCCGCCCAGTGCCTGCAGCGCACCGTGGCCCATGGCCCAACCATA